>DATHSI010000330.1:0-37784 GCA_035464315.1 Candidatus Sulfomarinibacteraceae bacterium | reverse complement strand
CTGCTCGACAGCCAGTTTCTGACAGATCATCTGGCGCAGTTCGGCGCGATCGAGATCCCCCGCAGCCAGTATAAGACGCGCCTGCAACAGGCCATGTTGAAGCCGAACCGGTTCGACACGTAAGGCGCAACCTCCCGGAGGTTCAAAAACCTCCGGGAGGTTGCGCCTTACGTGTCGAACCGGTTCGGCTTCAACATGGCCTGTTGCAGGCGCGTCTTATACTGGCTGCGGGGGATCTCGATCGCGCCGAACTGCGCCAGATGATCTGTCAGAAACTGGATGTCGAGCAGCAGGAAGCCGCGCTGCCGCAGCCGGCGCACCAGGTGCACGAGGGCCACTTTGCTGGCGTCGCGCTCCCGGCTGAACATGCTCTCGCCGGCGAACAGGCTGTTGAGGGCCACGCCGTACAGCCCGCCGACCAGTTGCCCATCCTGCCAGGCCTCAACGCTGTGCGCGAAGCCCAGACGGTGCAGCTCGGTGTAGGCTTCGATGAGCGCCGGGTTGATCCAGGTCTGCTCGCGTCCGGGCGAGGGCGCGGCGCAATAGGTGATGACGTCACTCAAGGCCGTGTTTACGCGCACCTCGTACGGTTCCTGGCGCACTGTGCGCGCCAGGCGGCGCGGCACGCGGAACTCCTTCAATGGCAGAATGGCGCGGGGATCAGGATCATACCACAAAATGGCGCCGTCCTCTCCCGCCATGGGGAAGATGCCTTGAGAATAGGCGTATAGCAGTTGCCGCGGATCGAGGGTCATGGGCCAGGCTTGCGCGCGATAACCAGATCATAGTTTACTTCCCAGGGCAGAAACTGCACCGATTCCAGCCCCAGGTTGAGCAAAAGTTGCTTCAGGTTCTCCTTCGACCGGAATCGTGAGAGAAAGAGCCGGCCTTCCCACCCGCGGCGGCGCGTGGTCAGCAGGCGACGGCCCGGTTTCAGCACGCGCACCATCTCGCGCAACGCGTTCTCGTCGGAGGGGAAGAACTCCAGCGCCTCCAGGCAGGTGATGGCGTCGAAGCAGTGGTCAGGGAAGGGCAGCGGCGTGGCGGGGTGACGCACCAGCGCCACGCGCCGGCCATACGGGGCCAGTTTTTCGGCGGCGATGGCCAGCATCTTCTGCGCGTCGTCCAGCCCCACGACGCAGCCGGCGAAGTGCGGGGATTGCATCAGGTCGTAGGGTACGCGGCCGGTGCCGGTGGCCACATCCAGCAACAGAGGCTGGTCCACGTTGCGCAGGGCGCCGAGCACAGGCACGGTGACCAGAATGCGCTCGTCGGCCGGCCGGTACTCCTTGATCTCGTCGTATTTGTGGGCGGTCAGGTCGTAGAGCCAGACCACGACGCGACGGCCCAGGAAGACACCCTCGGTGCTGACTAGCAGCCAGTAGAGAAAGAGGCCCAGAAACAGGAGTAGCACGCCGGCGGCGACCAGCCATAGGAGCAGCGTTGTTGTCACCTATACGACCCCTTCCTTGCGCAGCCATTCTTCGGTGCGACGCATACCCTCGTCCAGGTCTACTGCTGGCCGGTACCCCAATAGCGACTCTGCTCTGGCAGTAGAGTAGGTGGTCTTTGCCGTGTAGTAGGCCAGCAGATCGCGATCCACGGCCAGGCCCAGCGGCAGATATTGGGCCACGGACAACCCTGCTCGGCCGAGCCAGAGCGGCAAACGGCGCGGCTGCCGCCCACACATCTGCCCGTAATGCCTGAACCAGTCGCGCCAGCGAACGGCGCGGTCCACGACGTTGAAGACCTGCGCCTGCGCGCTTTCTGCGCCGGCAGCCAGCGTCATGGCCCGCACCAGGTTGTCGATGTACACCGGATGGGCGTGTCCTGAACCGTCGCCGAGAATGACGGGCACGCCTTTTTGTATGAGTCGCACGATGCGTAAGGACCAGCCGCGGCTGCCGGGTCCGTAAATCATGCCCGGCCGGATGATGGTCAGCGGCAGACCAAATTTCTGCGCCGTTTCTCGCGCCTGCAGCTCCCCTTCTGCCTTCGTACGACCGTACAAGGTGTTGTCCTGTAGGGAAAGCGGGTGGTCTTCGTCTACAATCTGGTCGCCGGATACGCCGTAGGCGGCGATGGAGCTGACGTAAACGAAGCGCTCCGCGCCCGCTGCTGCTGCCATCTCCACAAGTTTGCCGGTGGCGTAGACGTTCAGGGCCCAGGCGCGCTCGCGGTCGCCGTGGCGCGAGCCCATCCAGGCGGCGAGGTGGAAAACGAGCCGTTGCCCGTCCAGCAGCTCGCGCATGCGGCGCAAGTCCAGCAGGTCGGCCCGCTGCAGGTTCACGCCATGGCGGCGCAGGTGAGCCACGGCGTCCAGGTTACGTCCGCTTCCTATCACGCGCGCGCCGTGCTCCTGGGCCAGGTGTTGGGCCAGGTTGCTACCGAGGAAGCCGGTGGCGCCGGTGATGAAGACGGTCTTATCTCGCAGGAACATAGGGATAATAGTAGTATGGATTGGGGCGCATGCAAGGTGCGCTATCGAGATGCTATTTAGGGCAAAATCGTGAAGTAGTCGGTGTGCTTCGGGCGGATCATGCGGAAATTCCGCTGGTCTAAGGTTAGCACAATGCCTATATTCAATCGCTCCGCCATGGCCACAATGGTGGCATCTGTAAAGTCGAGCGCGGCATCAGCGTGCTGCTCCAAAACCTGGTGGGCGCGATGGAGGTCGGACGACGACAGATTCTCAATGTGCCAAGCGGGATCGCGCAGTTGATGGACGAAGCGTCGCATGGCGCGATGGCTGATGTAGCGCGCAATCAGATAAGTAGCCTCGGGCAACACGGTCACAGGGATGGCCAGCTCCTGTTGCAGGCTGCGGGCTACCCGAACACAGGCGTCATGTTGCTGCTCCAGCGGATTGGCCAGAGAGACGAGGAAACTCGTGTCAGCAATGACGTTCAAGAGGCTTCATCCCGCTCTGCCCACAGCAGTTCCTCATCCCTACCACCGGAGAGATCCATAGCCACGGCATCTTCCCCGGCAACGCCAATCAGCCCCAGCAACGGGTGCTCGGGCGGCGACTCCTCTTCTACTCTGGCCACGTAGTCGGCGAGCGCCTCGCGAATGACCTCGGCTTTGGAGCGACCGCTTTCGCACGCAATCTGCTCAATCTTGTACAGGAGTTCCTCCTCTGCCATAATGGTTGTGCGCTTCACAGTAGTACCTCCATGTTATGTATGCATAATGATGATAGCATAATAGGCGTGGGCAGACAATACCGAATACATACACTTTCTGACTCTGCGACACAGAGCGGACTCGGGACGATTAGAATATCTGTGCTATAATGAGCGCGCCGAACATTTATTGAATCAGCCTCGGGGACGCTTCTAGCCGACTGCGTTCGGCCAGCCTCCCGGAGGTTCACGCATAACGAAGCTATGTCCCGCAAGTACGTCGCCGTTGACGTGGAAACAACCGGGCTTGATCCGTACGAGGACGCCATCATCGAAGTGGCTGCCGTGGTCTTTGACAACGGCGAGACGCTGGAAGAGTGGTCCTCGCTGGTGGATCCCGGGCGCAAAATTCCTGCTTTTATCACCCGCCTGACGGGGATTACAAACGAGATGGTAGAGGACGCGCCGGGCCTCTTTAGCCTGCGCGCCACGCTGCGGCGCCTGATGGCCGACCGCGTCATCGTGGGGCACAATGTCGGTTTCGACATAGGCTTCCTGGAGCAGGAGAACATTGGCCTGAACCAGCCGAGCCTGGACACGCTGACGCTGGCCTCCATCCTGTTGCCGTCGCAGGGGCGCTATCGTCTGGCGGAGCTGGCGCGCCGGCTGGGGCTGGAGACCGGGCAGGAGCCGTCACACCATCGCGCGTTGAACGATGCGCGGCACACAGTGGCCCTCTTCCATCTGCTCTACGAGCGCGCCCTCCAACTGGAATACGCCCAATTGAGCGAAATCGTCGACGCCGGACGCCGCATCGGCTGGCCCGAAACCTCCTTTTTCCAGGACGCGCTGCGGCAGGCGGCGCGGCAGGCTTTTGGACAGAGCGGGCGCGTACGACGGCTGTTCAAGCCGCCGAAACTGGATGGCCACACGCTCAACCCGCACGAAGATCTGGAGCCGGTGGACGCGCAGGTGGTGTCCGACATGCTCAAGCCGGGCGGTAATTTCAGCCGCGCCTTTCCCGGTTACGAGTATCGCCCGCAACAGGTGGAAATGGTGCAGGCTGTGGCCCAGGCGTTTAACAACGGCGAGCACACCATCGTGGAAGCGGGCACGGGCACGGGCAAGAGCATCGGTTACTTGCTACCTGCCGCCTTCTGGGCGCACCAGAACGAGCGTAGCGTGGTTGTATCCACGAACACCATCAACTTGCAGGACCAGTTGATCAACAAGGACTTGCCGGCGCTGCGCAAGTTGTTGCCCTTTGAGCTGCGCGCCACCATCCTCAAAGGCAAGCGCAACTATCTGTGCACGCGGCTGTTCCAGCAGATGCGCCACAGCGGCCCCACCAACGCCGAGGAGATGGCCCTCTTCGCCCGCATTTTGCTCTGGTTGCCGCAGACGAAGACGGGAGACGTCAACGAAATCAGCCTGCGCAACGTGGGCGAGCAGATGGCCTGGAACCGGCTCAGCGCCGATAACGACACCTGTCGCATGAACGTCTGTCTCGAAGAGCGCTGCCCGCTGCACATGGCGCGCCGCCGCGCGGAGCAGGCGCACGTGCTGGTTGTGAACCACGCCCTGTTGCTGGCTGACGTGGCCTCCGGCAACCGCGTCCTGCCTTCCTACCGCGACCTGATCGTGGACGAGGCGCACCACCTGGAAGCGGCGGTGACCGATGGCCTCAGCTTCCGCGGCGACCGCCGTTTTCTGGAATCGCTGCTGGAGGAGATGACGGGCCAACGCAGTGGCTTGGTGGCCGATTTGCAGAGCCGGACGCGGGCCGAGCTGCCGCCGCTGCTCAGCGCGCCCATCGACAGCTACGCCGAAAAGGTGCGCGAGGCGGCGAACGACGCTCTGGCGCGCATGGATGATTTCTTCGGCACAGTGCACTATTTTCTGCAGGACCACGTGCGCGCGGACAGCCCCTACGCCCAGCAGGTGCGCCTGACGCCCGCCGTTCGCCAGGAACCGTCGTGGGAACTGGTAGAGGATAGCTGGGAGAATGTGGCGGTCAATTTCAGAGCTCTGGTGGATGGGCTGGGCAAATTGCGCGCCGGCCTGGAGGAGGTAGCGGAGTCTTATGACATCGAAGACGCCGAGGATCTGCTCGCCGCGCTGGAAAACCTGGCGCGCCGCCTGGAACAGACCACGGGGAACATGCAGGCCATCATTTGCGAGCCGCAGGAAGAGATGATTACCTGGGCCGAACTGTATCGCAACCGTCTCTCGCTGCACTCGGCCCCCCTGCACGTTGGCCCGCTGGTGGAGGAGCACCTCCTGGCGGAGAAGGAGACGGTGATTCTGACCTCGGCCACCCTGCGCACGGCGGGACGCGGGGGGTACGGCGACGTCGATTTTGCCTACCTGCGCGACCGTCTGCACGCACACGAGGCCAATGAGTTAGCGGTGGGGTCGCCGTTCGATTACAAGAAGAACACGCTGCTTTATCTCGTCAGTGACATGCCGGAGCCCAACCAGCCCGGTTACCAGCGCTACGTCGAAGAGGCCGTGGTGGCAGTGGCGAAGGCCATCGGCGGGCGCACCATGGTCTTGTTTACCTCGTTCAACCAGTTGCGAGCCACGGCGCGGGCCATAGAGCAAGCGCTGTCGGAAGCGGATATCAGTCTGCTGGCCCAGGGGGACGGCGCCTCGCGGCAGCATTTGTTGGACGAATTCAAAGAGGTGGACAGCCGCGCCGTACTGTTAGGCACGCGCTCTTTCTGGGAAGGCGTAGATGTGCCGGGCATCGCCCTGCAGGCGGTGCTCATTGCACGACTGCCCTTCGACGTGCCTTCGGACCCTGTCTTCGCCGCCCGGTCGGAGACGTTTGATAACCCTTTCTTTGAGTACTCCATCCCCGAAGCCGTACTGCGCTTCCGCCAGGGGTTCGGTCGTCTCATCCGCCGCCGCGATGACGAAGGCATGGTCGTGGTGTTGGACAAGCGCGTGCTGACCAAGCGCTACGGGCAGTCGTTCCTCGACGCCCTGCCGGAATGCACCACCATCCGCCAGCGCCACTCGCGGCTGGCGGAGTTGGCGGTGCGCTGGTTTAACCGGGAGCGGGAATAATACCATCTGTCAGATGGTTCTACTCAGTAACCTCGATCTCAATCGAAAACGTCTGGCTACCGTCCGCCGTGTGTCCTTCGAAGATCCACACCGGTGTCAATATCTGAGCCGATGTGCCGGAGCTGGCATCGAGGCTGTAACCGAGGGTGACCTTTTCCACGACTAAGGGCCCTGGAATCGGCGGGCCGCCTCGCGGTGCAACCTGGGGTGCCGAGCGCTCGAGCATTGGTAGGTCCGCGGCGCTCTCTGCGGCGTCTACGTCCACGCCGCCGCGCTGTTGGTGGATCTGCAGTACGGGCAGTTCGCCCACTTGCCAGGCGGGGTGCACGACGCCGGTCACTGCCATCCGCCTCTCTGGTTCCACCTGGTGAACGCCGTGGGCTACCACGTATCGTTGGCCACTCTCCTCGTCGATGAAAAGCACGACATCACGACCGTCAACGACAGCGTCCTCCATGTGGCCCAGGAAGGTTTCGATCTGTTCCTCCGGGTAGGGCCGGCTATAGGATTGCACCTCGACCGCTTTGTCGCCCATTCTGCTGTCATTGGCGGGGACCACCACGCCGCTTGCGCTGACGTGCAAACGATGGTGCCGCGCGATTTCCTGCAACAGCTCGGGGTCGCCCTGCAACGGAACATATTCGTAGACGACCTCGGGCGGCTCGTCGCCCTGGGGTACGGTCAGACCGACCTGTAATCCCTGGGCGTTGTCAAAAATGGCGCCTTGCACCGTGCCTGTCAGCGTGACCCGCTCGCCCAGTTCCAGGGAGGCCAATGTTCCATCCTCAGCCTGCACCTGCACGGGGCGGGCGACCTCTACGCCGCTGCTGGCCCCGGAAGCATCGCCGTCAGGTGCTCCTTCGCCGCCCGCGCCTTCAGTAATCACGCGGGTTACTTCGACTGCTTCCACCGCTTCGACGCTACGGGCCACGCCGCCGCTACTGCCGCCGGCGTTGATTTCGCTTGCCGGGGGAGAGGTGATGCTCAGCCAGGACAGAACGTCACTGTCATCCTCATTGGCCGAACAGACCTCGATACGTTGACCGTCCTGCAATGCTTCTGGTCCGTCGGCCAGCTCAATCGTCTCGCCGTCGTCGCTCTCCAGCATTAACGTTCCTTCACCGGCGCGGGAGGCCGTCCCTTTCAGGCAGGTGGGGATCAGTTGCGCCTCGGGGGCCGGCTCCCAACTTAGCACCTCCAGTGGAGGATGACCATGTTCCGGCGCCTCACCGGGCGCCCCGCTGATCTGCACTGGAGTGCCGTAGCGCGCATCCCGCAACTCTTGCACCAGCGGTCCGCTTAGCTCGTAAGCCACTGTGGTCTGCAGCGGGTGGAAAATGGCGCGCACACTGTCACTTTCCACGCCAACGAGGACGTTCACCATTCCCGTGTAAGTCACCGGCTGGCCCACCGGCGGCTGCGCCGCCTGGGGCCTGAAAATCTGGAATCCCGGACCGTCGAACGCGGTTTCGAACGAGTAGCTGTAGTTGCCGGGGCCATCCAGGAGTTCCTGGAAGGCGTCCTGCTCTGAAACCACGATGCGCGTTTCCTCTAGCGGCACGTAATGGACGGAGGTGGCCCGGGCCGAGCGTACGACACCGTCGGAGTCTACGTCAACATCGATGGTTGCTTCATGGCCGCCCACGGGACGCCCATCCAGGAGAGGTGTGAAGCGCAGCAAGCGCGTGCCTGCGGCCATGGCCCGAGGCCGCTCACTTACCTCATACGCTGGCGGTAGCAGATCGGCATTCTCCAGGAAAGTTTCGGCGACGGCGACAGCCTCGTCCATGGAGAGCGGTTCGAGATTATCATCAGGGTTGGCAAGCGGCGCCTGATAGTAGAAGCCCGTCCGCTCTGGTTGGGCGGGATTGAAACTGAGGCTAGAGCCATCATCGCCCATTACAATCCACTGTGCGGGTTTAGCCGGGTTGTAGTAGACGTGTGGATTCGGTATGCGCAGTGCGGCGGCCAGCTCTCGGGCTTCTTGCGGCGTCTCCGGCCCTGGTTGTAGTTGCGCCTGGAAAAGCGTCACCTCATGCGTCTCGCCGCCGAGGCGGGGGAGCACGCGAAATTCTGTGCCCGCGAAGTGGCCGCTGTTAGCCTGGGCCACGATGCTCGGCAACGATGTCTCCATGTCGGAAGCCGCCGGTTCGATTTCCGGCTGGTAGAAGAGTGTGGCGCCAATGTAGACGACAAGAAGTAGGCCCACCAGGGCCAGCGCACCGGCGAGGAGTCGCCGGATGAATGTTTGTGGTCGTTGCGCGTTTGACTCACTCATTGCTTTTTCCTTTTGGCGTAGTTGTTGCGCCAGCTCGTTGACGAAGCCGGCGCGTGGTTGGGCTTGGGTTGCTGCCTGCTGTAAGGCATTAACTACTTCCTGTTCGGGAGGCGCGAGCAGGCCTTGGCGCGCCTCTGGATCGTCCAGGTACCTTGCTAATCGGTCCGCACGTTGCCGTTCGTCACTCATCGAGGCACCTCTCTCTTAAATCTTTGATGGCTCGCGATAGAAGCATCTTGACCGCGCCACGGCTGCGGCCCATCACTTTCGCCGTTTCCGCCGTGTTCAAGCCGGCCCAGAAGCGCAGGCGAATCACGTCGCGCCGATCTTCGCTCAGATAGGGCCACGTTAACTTGATACAAGCCAGGATTTCCTGCCGCTGTGCCCGCTGTTCCGGGTCGGGGGTCTCCACGTCGGGCAACTCTGTGGCGTTGTCCAGCGATTCCTGCTGGATCTTGTAGCGGCGGCGATGGTGGTCTTTGCACTTGCGCCAGGCGATGCTGAAGAGCCAGGCGGCAAAAGAACCGCGCCCGCGATATCCTTTGATGCCTTCCAGGGCAGCGACGAACGTTTGCGCCGTCAGATCCTCTGCATCTCTGGCGTTGCTGGTGTGTGTCAGGCAATAGCGATAGACGCGGGTGACATAGCGTCGATAGAGTCGTTCGAAGGCGGCATAGTCATGGCGCGCTGCTTCCACCAACGATGCCTCGTCGGTTTCTGCCTCCTGCCTTGCTGCGACGTCGGTTACGGTCACGTTACGCTCCTTCACAATTACGAGGCCTCACTTGGTATGTCGTGGCCGGCGACTTCTGGTAACATGCAATTTCGGAATTCGATTTGTGGTTTGATGGTCGGCAATGTTGCGCCTATCGTTGATGCTGGCAAAATACAATCAGTAATGTGTAGAAATCGCATCTTTCCCGGCCCTGCTGGGTTATCATAAGAGACTTTACTGTGGGAGGAAATGGTATGGAGCGACGCGTGGTCGTCACAGGCCTTGGTACTTACAATCCACTGGGCAATGACGTGGCCCAGACGTGGGCGGCGATTACGGCGGGTAAGAGCGGCATTGGTCCCATCACGCACTTTGACGCCTCGGAGTTGAAGACTCGTTTTGCGGGCGAAGTGCGGGAGTTTGATCCGGTAGCCCACTTCGGGCGCAAGGAGGCGCGACGCATGGAACGCGTGGCGCAATTGTCACTGGCTGCCGCCAATCAGGCGCTGGCCGACGCGCAGTTGGAAAGTGAGGCCGTGGACCGTGATCGTGTGGGCGTGGTGCTGGGCAGCGGGGTAGGCGCGCTGGGCACTATTGTCGAAAACCATGAATCGGTGCAAGAGCGGGGCATCAATCGCGTGAGCCCCTTCTTCATGCCCATGATGCTGCCGGACACGCCGGCGGCGACCATTTCCATTGCCCACGGCTTTCGCGGGCCGAATATGGCTATCGCCACGGCCTGCGCCAGCGGCAACAACGCCATCGGCGAGGCGGCGCAGGTGATCAAGCGCGGCTCGGCGGAGGCGATGCTGGCGGGCGGAGCCGAGGCCTGTATCATTCCCATGGCCCTGGCTGCGTTTAGCGTGATGGGCGCGCTGTCCACGCGTAACGGAGAACCGGCGAGGGCCTCGCGCCCCTTTGACAGCGAGCGGGATGGGTTCGTGGCCAGCGAAGGGGCGGCGGTTCTGGTGTTGGAGGAGCTGGAGCATGCCCGTGCGCGTGGCGCAACCATCTACGCCGAAGTGCTCGGTTATGGTACGAGCGCCGATGCCTTTCACGTGTCGATGCCCGCGGAGGATGGGGGCGGCGCGGTGTTGGCCATACAGCGCGCGCTGGATGATGCCGGTCTGGCGGCGGCGGATGTCGATTATATTAATGCCCACGGCACGAGTACGCCGCTCAACGATAAGTCGGAGACGATGGCCATTAAACGCGTTTTCGGCGAGAAGGCTTACGACGTCCCTGTGAGCTCCACTAAGTCGATGCACGGCCATTTGCTGGGGGCGGCGGGGGCGCTGGAAGCGATCATCTGTGTGCAGGCGTTACAAAACGAGGTATTGCCGCCGACGATCAATTACGAGACGCCGGATCCGGAGTGCGATCTGGACTATGTGCCCAATGAAGCGCGCCCGGCGCCGGTGGCGGTGACGATGTCCAACGGCTTTGGCTTAGGCGGGCACAATGCGTGCCTGGTGTTGGGGCAGGTGCAGGGGGAACGGATGTGACACGGAGAACCACGGAGGCGTGTAGAGAGCCACAGAGCTGTCAACAATAGGAGTGGCCTAACGGAGAGGCGGTAGCAAATTCTCCGCTCAACTTCTCCGTGATTCTCCTTCCGCCGTTCTCCGTGGCCCTCTGTGTAACGTTCGTTCAGTCCTACTCGATCTCACCCGCTTTGCGCAACTTGTTGCCCAGCGTTTCCTCCGTGTCGCGCATGCCACGGTCGATGTGTGGGTAGGCCATCCAGACCAGGGTGAACCCGAACAGCGCGCCGGTCAACGTGCGCAGGAAGGGGGTGCTTTCTCGCAGATAGAAGATCTCGTTGAGGAAGGACAGCGCTTCCGACGCCGCGCCATACTGGCTGAAGAGCTGGCTGAAGCCATCGAGGGCGATGGGACCCATGCCGATGACCACGAACGCCCAGAAGGGCAGCGGCTTGATGTCAAAGCGGCGGCGCAAAAAGCCATACAGGATGCTACCGATGAGCACGAAACCGTAAATGGCGATGTCCCGCTCACAGAGAGCCATCTTGTAGCCCATCTGCTCGTTGCCGATAAACTCGCGAGCCGGACCGAGGAACTGGGGCCACGCTTCGGGAGCCGTGGGCACACCGGCGAATTCAGGAATGTTGGGCATGTACGCTTCAATAGGCGTCAGATCGCTCCCCGCAAGTTCGCGGGGATACGCCGGTTGTTCGCCAAAGAGGAAGAAGGAACGAGACGCCATCTGGTGGCACATGGGCGAGTAAACGGTGTAGATGGTGCGTGCAGGGCCGGTCGCGCCGGCGTTCATTAGCACCGGCGCCAGGATGGGTAAACCGACGTAGATGGCCGCGACAAAGCTGAAAACGGCTACCCAGCGGCTCGCGAGCCAGTAGACAAAGCGGTCTATGCTCACGACCACACTACGCTGCCAGCCTGTAACGGGTTGCGGTTGTTGTTCCTGTGGATCGGTATAACTCATGGATAAGTTACCTGTGATTGCTTTCGTATGAGCTTAATCCAGATTGGCCGGGGATGCAACGGCAATCAGGTGCTACTAGAGGTCGCCCTCCGCCAGATAATCCTCGATTTGCGCCTCCGTCAACGGGCCGCGATGGATAGCGGTGATCACGCCCTGGGGATTGACGAAGTAGGTGGTGGGGAGATTGTAGACGCCGTAACGGCCGGCTGTCTCTGCGTGTTCGTCGAACAGAATGGGAAACGTAATGGTCACATCCAGCTCGCGCTCCAGAAAAGCCTCCACCGTGTCTGGTTCTTCGTCCCAATTGAGGCCCAGCACGACGACGCCCTCTGGCTGCAGCTGCTCATAGGTAGCCTGCAGTTCGGGCATTTCGAACACACATGGCGCGCACCAGGTGGCCCAGAAATTCAGAACGACGTGCTGCCCGGCGTAATCAGCGAGCCTGACCTGGTTGCCCTGCAAATCCTCCAGCATAAAGGCCAGCGCTCTGTCGCCCACCTGTGGCGCACCCTGGCCAAAATCTGGCTGCAACGTGGTCGTAGAGGGCGCCACCTCTAGCGGCTCGATGCCCTCCAGCGCGCTGATGGGTTCAGGTGTGGGTTGCAGGCGGGCCAGAAGCCGGTCGCCGAACAGCAGTAGAATTGCCGCCAGGGCCAGGAAGAAAAAGCCGGAGACCATCAGGAGGACGTTGCGCAATGGCGACGCCTGCGCCGGTTTCGCTTCTACCGTGCTCTGCTGCTCTTTGTCGAGTGTTGGTTCGCTCATGCCGGTTAGCCTCGACTGAAGAAGGTGATCAGAGCATCTTCAACGTCCGCGAACCAGATCGCCAGATCTGGCGGGATTAATTGGTTGAAGTAGGTCATGAGGCCGCTGATCAAGAAGTAACCTAGAAGCATGAACAACAGACCGCTGACAAGCTGCGTCGAGTGTAGGTGCAGGGTGACGCGCTCTTTGTTGGCGCCGGTTGCGATCCACAGCACGACGCCCAGCAGAGCCACAGCCAGCAATCCGTACTCCTGCAGTGGCGTCAGCGGACGCGCAGTCAGCGTATGGAAATCGCTCAGCGCAACGTTGCCCACTGCCACCAGAATGCGCCAGATGACCAGGGCCCAAAGACCGCCGAGCAACAGGCGTGGGACGGTCACCGTCCAACCCCGGCCCCGCAACAGCCGCCAGAACAGGCTCTTACGGCTGGCGCGCCCAAAGAGAGTGGACACGAGTAGTAAGGGCAGTCCAAGCCCCAACGTGTAAATGAAGAGCAGCATGATGCCACGCGTCACAGACCCGGTGGTGGCGGCGAGTGTGAGCACCGCGCCCAGAATGGGTCCGGTACAGCTGGTCCAGCCGACGGCGAAGGTCAGACCGAAGCCGTACGAACCGGCAAGCCCCGTGCTTTGCTCGTTACCTTGTTCTACGAGACCGCTGAACCCCTTGCCCAGTAGGCTCATCAGGCCAAAGATGAGGATGGCGCTGCCGCCGACCAGTAAAAGCAAGTCGCTGTTCTGGTTCAAGACCCGCCCAATGGCCGACGCGCCGGCGCCCAGCAAACTGAACATGGTACCCAGGCCCAGCATGAAGGCCAGGGTGTTTGCTGCAATCTGCTTGCGCCCGCTCTGGAAAGCGAACGCAAAGTAGGCGGGCAGGATGGGCAGCGTGCACGGGGAAGCAAAGCTGAGCACGCCGCCGGCAAAAGACAGGATAGCCAGGATCAGGAACGATTCTGTTTGCAGGCCAAAGCTGAATGCAGGCTCGGGCGACGACGTGTCAAAAAGTGTGCCGATAACAAGGAAGAGAACAACGATGGCCACGACTGCCAGGGCCAGTCGTTGCGTCACAGAAAGTGACTTCAATGGTGTCGATTGCAGCATTACTCAGCTCCACATTGTAGCCTGTTACGGCTCTAGAATGATCGCATTCGTTCCGCCCGTTTATACGCGACTTCTGTTAACAAAGCCGTAACTTTGCTTACCTTCACTCGTCCCCTTCATCTTCTTTTAAGAGCTGCTGCATGAGGCGAATCTCCTGGTGGAGATTACGTTGTTTGTTGGCCAGGCTGACCAGGTAGACGACGACAACGAGCCACATGGCAGCATACGCCAGTAGCAGGAAGTTGTTGAACTGGCTGGGGTTCTGCTGTGCGGTCTGAAACCAGGCCTGCAGATAAATCAAAAGGGCAAACATAGAAATCATCATCCTTGTTTATTTCCCGGGCAGGGCGCTGATAGCCGGTTAAGAGCCCTGCAGACGGGCCATCACTTTCATCTTCAACGCTGAGGCTTCATCCAGCATACGTTGCAGGCGCAACCTGTTGAGGAGCCAGGCCACGTAGAGTACCGAGAAGGTTATGGTGGAGACAGTGACTGTAATTCCCATCTGGGCCGACTCCAGGCCGCCGGCAAATTCCTGCAGTCCCTGGGCATCGGCGCTGGCCTCGCCGATGAGCACGGGGTGGATGTCGCGTAGGAAGCGGATGCTGAGGAAGGTGATGATCACGGTAACAAAGCCGGCGATGACGTAGACGGCGGAGAAACGACCTCGCTTGCCTTCATCATCCAGAGCGCCGCGAAGCATGAAGTAGGCAACGTAGACCAGCCACATGACGGTGATGGAGGTCAGTCGTGGACTCCAGATCCACCAGGTGTTCCACGCCGGGCGGCCCCAGACAGAGCCGCTGACGATAGTCATGGTGGTGAAGGCCAGGCCAATTTCGACCGAGGCCACGGCGATGGTGTCCCAGGTGCGGCTTGGCCGGCGCAGGTACATGACGCCTCCCAGAAGCGCCATGAAGAAGGCGACGGCTGCCACCCACGCCGAGCCAACGTGGAAATAGAAGATGCGCTGCACATGGCCCATGGTGCGCTCGGTGGGCGCGAAGAAAAAGATCATAAGCAGGGTGACCAGCAACATGATAGCCGCGGCCCAGTTGAAAATGGTTGTGAATCTATCCAGTCGACTTGCTTGGCTCATATCAGCACTCCGTTACTTACTAACTCTCATGTTGAGCGAAGTTAAAGCATCTAGCGTAGATCCTTCACATTCGTTTAGGATGACACGTCTTGTAACGCCTCTCAAGTCTAGCGGTATCATGCTGAGCGGGCCATCTGGCCGAGGCGAAGTGTCTCACTCCTCTACGACATAATGGTAAGTCAGAAATCCGGCGGTCAGCATCAAAACGTCAAAGGCAATGACCAGCGCCACTGACGTCTGCACTTCACTCCAGGGCGGCAGCTCGGGCAACATGTAGGCTGAGGTGGCCGTCGCCGCTGCCAGAACCGAAGGCAACGAGAGCGGCAGCAGCAGAACGGGCAATAGCACGTCGCGTGACCGCGTTTGGATGGACATTGACGAAACGAGCACGCCGGCGGCTACAAAACCAATTGTACCCAGAATCAGGATAAGCAGCACCTGCGGACGCCAGTACGGTTTATCGAAGAAGGCAATGAAAACGGGCACAAGGATCGCTTCCAGGGCCAGGACAAAGAGGGTGATGCTGGTTACTTTGCCCAGATAGATGGCGCTGCGGTCAACCGGGGCCATCAAGACAGCCTCGATACTGTTGTTTTCCAGTTCGCTGCCCAGCGAGCGGTTCAGGCCCAGCGTGCCGGAGAGCAAGATGACGATCCACAGCAGGCCGGTGGACACGTTGCGCGCGGCGTCCAGCTCTAACTCCAGTGCAAAGTTAAAGACGATGACGGCGGCGAGCGAAAAGACGGCCATAATGCTCAGCGTCTGGCGCGTGTGACGCTCCATGACCAGATCTTTCCATACGATAGCTTTGATTGTGGCCAGGAACGGGGCCATGCCGGTGGCGGTGGAACGGACTTCCGTTGCGCCTGACTCAATGAGCGCTTCTTCGTTGGTCACTCTGTTTCCTCGTCACATCTGCATAATATTCCAGAAATTCGCCGGGGCTGATGTCATCCCGGTTCACAGTGGCTGCAATTTTACCCCGGCTGAGGATGGCGATGCGATCACAGAGATTCAGGCCGTGCACGAGGTCGTGCGTGATCATCAGGATCGTGCGCCCGCGGGCGGACTCCTGCCGCAGAAGGTCATCCAGCAGTTTTGAGGCTTCCTGGTCCAGCCCGGTGTACGGTTCGTCAAGCAGCAGCACGTCTGGCTCGTGCAGAGTGGCGCGGGCGATGGTCAGGCGCTGGGTCATGCCGCGGGAAAAGGTGCGCACGGCGTCGCGCTGGCGCGCCGCCAGGCCAACGGTCTGCAATCCCCGCGCCACGCGTTCTTCCCTGTTGTCCATACCGTAAAGGCGGGCATAGAAGGAGAGATTTTCTTCAGCAGTCAGGTCTCCATAGAGCAAGGCGTGGTGCGAAACCAGGCCGATGTGCCGCCGAACTTTGTCAGCGTGTTCGGGGAGGGGCCAGCCCCCGATAGACACACTTCCTGACGTGGCCTTGAGCAACGTGGCAACGATACGCAACAGCGTCGTCTTGCCTGCTCCATTGGCCCCCACAAGAGCCACAAACTCGCCCTCCTTGACCTGGAGATGGACACCTCGCAGAACCGGCAGCAGTCCGAAATTTTTTACCAGCGAGTCAACTTTTATCATAATCAGTAACAGTCCCGCGGCCTCAAATGCCCATTCATTGTAGGAGGTAAGGGCACAGCTTGCCGCCTTCTCAGGCAATTTTAAGCTTTCTGCACAGGGACGCAAGGAGCGGTTTTTTGTCTGGTAGTGTCAAATAAGCGGCGACAATTCGGAGGCAATTTGGTGTCAAAGCGTGCCTTTTGGCCAAAAAACTTGATGCGTTGCCTCTGTTTGCTATAATTCATGCGGGTTATAGAGGAATTGAGGGAAGAGGACTTCGTTTGAATTTGCTATCAATTGTGAATGGAATGACTGTGCCGTGGCACCTGGCGGCTATTGGCATCTTAGTTCTGTTTACGTCCGTTAGAATGATTGGTGCGTGGCGCCAGTCGAAACGGTCCCCCTACTTTTTCCTCCGCCAGCAGGCGGAAAAGCGACTACAGGCCTATTTCTGGGCCACCTTTGGCCTTCTGGCGCTTGCCGGGGCCACAATGGCATTCTCCTGGCAGACTCCCGACGACAACACCGCGCGCATGGCTTTGCTGGCCAACGCCAAGCCGGTGGACGCCGCCGACAGCAATATTCCCGAGCTGGCCTTTGATACTGAGTCTCCCCAATCGATTACATACGATACCCTGGCCGATTCGCTGGCGATTAGCGAGACCACGGCCGTTTCCGAGGGCGCCGATTTACCCGGCGATAGATCACTGCCGGAAGGTCTTTCACTCTCGCCCGCCCTTCCGGATGAATTTGACCAGGTAGAACCAGAAGTTGAACTTACCCCCGACACAGAATTTACCCCCCTTGTATTTTCCACAGAAATAAACGACGATTACGAGCCAATTTCGCCACGCAATGCTTTTGGCGAAGGGTTCTTCACCATCTACGCTACGTTTGATTACGTGGGCATGGCAGATGGGATGGCCTGGTCCTGGATCTGGCGGCGCAACGGCGAGATCGTCAACGGTGGGAACGAGTTGTGGGCCTATGGTGAAGATGGACCGGGCTGGATCTATTACGAGCCGCCAGAGGGTTTCCAGCCGGGCGAGCACACATTGGAAGTTTGGGTCAACGGCGAGTTGTTTGACCGGGCCAGCCTGACCGTAGAAAGCGAAGTGGCCAACCAGTAACGCAGGCCACGTTACAACCGGAAAAAAACGAACCGCGCCTCGGCTCCACGCCGGGGTTTTTGTTTTTTGGGCGCCTGCCCGAATGGGTAACGTCCTATTTCATGCCGGGCCAGCCCAGGCTGATGCGCCCGCGCTCCGCCTCAATCTTCAGAATGGTCACCTCAATCACGTCGCCAACGGCCAGTTCAACAGTTCGCGGCTTTTTGCTGCGATGGAGCAGGCCATCGTGCTTCACGCCAATGTCGACGAATGCGCCAAAATCGACGACGTTGCGCACGGTGCCGTTGAGGCGCATTCCCTGGCGTAGATCGTCCATTGTCAGCACATCGCTACGCAGGATGGGGGCCGGCGCGTCTTCGCGAGGATCGCGCCCCGGACGCACCAGTTGCTCGAAAATATCCTGCAGCGTGGGCAGGCCAACGTCCAGGTCTTGTGCCAGTTCGTCCAGCGGTTGCTGCTCGCGCAAGGCAGCCAGTGGCGCTTCTCGCTCCGCCGGGGGTCTGTCCGGCGTCAGTCCCGCTTTCTGCAGCACAGCAAGGGCCACGCCGTAACTCTCGGGATGGATCGCGCTGGCATCCAGCGGGTTGTCGCCGTCGTGGATGCGCAGAAAGCCGGCGGCCTGCTCGAACGACTTCGGACCGATGCCCGGCACGTCCAGCAGTTGCCGGCGCCTCCTGAAGGGGCCGTGGGCGTCGCGATGGCCCACAATGCGCTCGGCCAGCGTGGGCCCAATGCCCGACACGTGGGTCAGCAGCGCGGGTGACGCGGTGTTGACGTCCACGCCGACCTGGTTAACCGCCGACTCCACCACCCAGTCCAGGGCGTCGGCCAGCGCCTTCTGATTGATGTCATGCTGGTAAAGACCCACGCCGATGGAGCGCGGATCAATTTTCACCAGCTCCGCCAGAGGATCCTGTACGCGCCGGGCGATGGACACCGCGCCACGCAGCGTCACATCCAGGTCAGGCAGCTCCGCGCGGGCCGGGGCGCTGGCGCTGTACACACTGGCGCCCGCTTCGTTGACGATGAGATATTGCAGGCCATTTTCCTTCTGGCCCCGAGGCGCCCCCAGCAAGTCGATCAATTCTGCGACAAGCTGTTCCGTCTCGCGCGAGGCAGTGCCGTTGCCGATTGCCAGCAGGGTGACGTTGTGTTTCTGTACCAGCGAGGTCAGACGCTCCAGCGCAGCATCCCACTGTTTCTGCGGCGCGTGTGGAAAGATGCTGCCGGTGTCCAGCACGCGGCCCGTGGGATCGACGACGGCCAGTTTGCAGCCGGTGCGATAGCCGGGATCGATGCCCAGAATGGTGTGGCCCGTCAGCGGCGGCTGCAGCAGCAAATTGCGCACGTTGTCGGCGAAGACGTCGATGGCGTGCGCTTCCGCCTGCTCGGTCAGCGTGCGGCGCACGTCGCGTTCGATGGCCGGCAGGAGCAGGCGGCCGGCAGCGTCTTCGATTGCTTCCTGAAGCTGGTTGGCCAGGGGCGAACGGAAGTGAGTGCGGAAGGCGGTTCCCACGGCCAGCCGCCAATCTCGCTCGGCGATATCTACTTTAACCCGCAATACTTTGTCGGCCTCACCGCGGTTGATGGCCAGGATCTGGTGCGGGCGCAGCCGCTCCACGTTGCACTCGAAATCGTAGTATAGGCGGTAAACGCCCCGTTCGTCGTTGGCGTTCTTGATCTTCTCCGAACGCAACAGACCCCACTGCAACGCTTTCTCACGCGTGATGCCGCGCACCTCGGCGTGGTCGCTGATCAGCTCGGCGACGATGTCGCGGGCGCCGGCGAGAGCTTCGTTCACGCCTGGCGCGTCTTCGGTGAGGAACGGCTGCACCAATTCGGGCACGCTTTTGTGCGTCTGTGGCTGTTCCACGATCAGCTCGGCCAGCGTTTCCAGTCCTTTCTCGCGGGCCATGCTGGCGCGCGTGCGCCGTTTGGGGCGGTAGGGCAGGTAAAGGTCTTCCAGTTCCGTACCTGTTCTTGTCGCTTCTATTTGCTCGCGCAATTGGGGCGTGAGCTTGCCCTGTTCTTCGATGGTGCTGAGGATGGTCTGGCGGCGGTCGTCCAGCGCGCGCAGCGCGTCCAGTCGCTCGCCGATGGTGCGTATCTGTTCTTCGTCCAGGCTGCCCGTAGCCTCTTTCCGATAGCGGGCGATGAAGGGCAGCGTGTTGCCCGCGTCAAGGAGCTCGACTGTGGCCGAGACTTGAGCGGGTCGTAGGTTGAATTCCCGGGCAATCTGTTTTGTGTGGTCCATGGTGCGGATTGTAACGTAGAATGGGGCGTGTGGGAAAGGGACGTGACACAAAGGGCCACGGAGAAGTGCCAGCGAGGACCACGGAGAGGGGAGGGAGAGGGCGCTTTATGGGAGGCTCTGTGCGGACTGAGTCCCGGTGACTCAGCGGATGAGCTGATCGCGGTAAGTCCTGGGGTTGACCAGGAGGTCTCCGACCTGGATGGAGGCGATCGCTTGCGCGTCCGGTAGCGGGGTCCACAGTCGTAACTCGCCGCTTGCTGTCCGTTCCTGCACGATAGCCAGGGCCAGCACGAAGCCGCGTTCATCGCGCAGGGCCAGCAAGCGCCCCACTTGCCAGGCGGCAGATGGTATGACGGCAAAACGGTCAGGATCCAGCGTCAGCCGGCGGGCGTGACGGAAGTGTTGTGCGAACCGGCGGGCACGGTGCGCCTGGCGCTCGGCGCTGTCTCGCCGGCGAACGGCGGGAGCCGCCGCCAGCTCCACGAGGTCCAGCCCGCGCTGCTTGCGCCACGGGCGCAGCAATACTTCCAACTCCTGCTGCAACTGTATGGAGATGATCAGCTGTGGCTGCAGCACGTCCACGAGGGCCTGTTTTAGCGCCGCGCCGCCAAGGTCAGGATCGGTCAATCCGCTGCTGTCGTAGATAATAGGGCCGACGTCTGCACGGCGTGCTTCCTGCAGCAGGCGCGCGGCGCCGGCGATCAGCGGTAGCATGTGGCCTCGTGGTGTCGAGGAGCCCACAAACCAGATGCGTCGGGATTCTGTGGGTGGGAACGCTGTGTCGTCTTCGTTGCTGAGGGCCAATGTAATGGTAGCTGGCGGCCCAACAGTGCTTTGGCCTGGATCGCCGTCGATATAGGCAGCGGGCCGCCCCTGCCGGCCGAAACACCCGTGCAGGTAGCGTGCGAGCGTGCTTTTCCCGCTGTCAGCGGTCCCAACAATGAGGAGGGGACCGTTTACACTACTGATAGCCAACGCCTTCCACGATTCGGGAACTTCAAGATCGTTGCCGGGCATATCCGTGCCTAATCCGCTCCCGGCTTGTCGGTTTCCTGAAGATCGAGGCTGTCGATGCGCCAGTCGTGCCGGCGCAGGGCGTGCAGGCGGTCGTAATCGGTGAGATCCAGTTGCAGCGGCGTGACGGAGACGTAGCCCTCTGCCAGCGCGCCGATGTCCGTGCCCTCGTTCGGTATGCCGGTGGGCCATTCGCCGCCGATCCAGTAGTATGGCCGTCCGCGGGGATCGATGCGCGCATCCAGCTCATCGTGATAGACGCGCATGCCCTGGCGCGTGATGCGAATGCCCTTCATCTGGTCGGTCTGCAAATAGGGGATGTTGACGTTCAGCAAAAGGTCCTCATCCCAACCACGTTCCAGGACCGTTTGCACGATGCGGCGCGCGATGGCGCCGGCCGGTCCGAAATCCAGCTGCTTCTCATGCGCGTCGGGCGAGGCCAGGGAGAAAGCGATGCCCGGGATACCATGGATGACGGCCTCCATAGCCGCCGTCACCGTGCCCGAATAGGTGATGTCGTGGCCCATGTTCTCGTTAGGGTTGATGCCCGATACGACCAGGTCGATTTTTTCCTCGATCAGTCCCATCACGGCCATAGATACGCAATCTGACGGCGCGCCGTCGCTGGCCAGGGCCGGGGTGCCGTCGTCCAGAGTGACGGGGCGCGCGCGCAGAGGCCGGTGCAGGGTCTTGACGTGACCACCGGCGGTCCAGTTGCGATCGGGCGCAAGCACGCTGACTTTACCAAGAGGGCGTACGGCCTGCGCCAGCGCCAGCAATCCGGGTGCGGTTACACCATCGTCATTGGTCACAAGGATGTGCATGTTGTTTCTTATCCTTTTCTTCGGTAGTCAGACAGCTACGGATTTAAAGAGGAATACCCGTCAGGTGAATATAGAATTTTGACACAAGAGCGAGCACGCGGCAACCGCACTATGGCGCAAAAACGAAACAGCCGCCCGTTGGAGGGGCGGCTGTTTCGCCTCACTGGAAAGCAGGGCCAGGTTACTCTTTTACGGGTAACAGGGGGCACAAGAAATAGTCACCGGCCTCATGGTATGTGATGTGTCCCAGATTGACGTGCACCATGAGTTCGTCGTAGGAGGTAATGATGGGCAGGTCGCTACCGTGCGCGGCGAAACCTGCTTCTGTCCAGGACGTACTCTGTACGTTCCAGCGACCGCCGTTGTAGGCTGGGTTACCCGGGCCGGCCTCCGAAACGGGCAACTGCGCCGCCGGCGCGTTGTCGAAGACGAAGAGCATATCAAATGAGCTGTTGTTGCGGCCATTAGGCGGCGGCAGATCGCCCAGACCCTTGGTGCCCCACGTCTGCCCATCGGCGTAGATCGCCTCACCGAAATTCGGCCCGGCGGCAAGGGTCGGGAGCGCAGCAACCAGAATTGCCGCGAGCGCCATCATAGCAACTAAGGTTCTTCTTGACATGGTAACCTCCTATATGAGTATGAGTGGGGTGTAACTCGAGATGGTTCCCACTGTAGGGCGCAACCTTTACGAATTGGTTACCAGGTGGTTACGAATTTCTTAACAGGGGGCTGGCTTTGACGGGTTACTGAGGGAAGGACAGGGATGGGGAGAGGACCTTGCGAACCCTCTCCCCGGCCCAAATGAGAGGAGGAAAGGAAGAACCTACACTGATTACGTTAGCATGCCGCTGTTAAGGGCCGGTCAAACCAGGGTTACTGGTGTGATAATGTTTTGTAAACGCGTGGTTAATTACGGGGGCCGTATGCGCCGGCCTTACTCCTGTGGATACGCTACTTCCGACTCTTCGGGCATTTCCACGATTTCGCCGGTCGCGGTAAAGATGACGCGCTCGCACACATTGCTGACGCGGTCGGCGGTGCGCTCCAGGTTGTGCGCGGCCCACAGCAGGTGGGTGGCCTGATCCATGATCGAGGGATCGGCCGTGATGGTGGCTACCAGATCCTCGTAGACCTGGTTGTAGAGGGCATCGACGTCATCGTCCTCGTCGTGAATGGCGTATGCGGCGTCTACGTCGCGTTGAATGAACGCCTGCAAGGCGCGGTTAAGCATGTCGCTGGCCTTCTCGGCCATCTGCGGCAGGATGCGTGAGGTTTCCAGGAGTGGTTCGTCGCCGATCAGGCGCTGGATTTTGCAGATTCCCTTCGCGTAGTCATTAATACGCTCCAACTCTGTGGCAATGGAGATAACGGAGGCGATGAAGCGCAGATCGGTTGCCAGGGGCTGTTGCGTGGCGATCAGAATCAGGCTGTCCATCTCGATGGACATCTGCTCTTCATTGATATGCTGGTCGGCAGCGATGATCGCACGGGCGCGCTCGTCATCGCGCTCCAGGAGCGCGTTCACCGCAGCCGTCGTGTTCTGGCCCACCTCGCTGCCCAGCGCAAGTAATCTATCCTGCAATTTTTGCAGTTCGCGGTCAAATAAGAGTCTGGTCATGATCTGGTCCTCGCTTATGCCAGCCGGGAATGTGGGATGTGACAGGGTACGACTGGAATCAGATGGTCCTTAACCTTCCTACAAGTATAAATGAGTTTGCGCTTATCCGAAACGACCGGTGATATATTGTTCGGTCAATTCGTTCTTGGGGTTGGTGAAAATTTGGGTGGTGGGGCCGTATTCTACGAGATAGCCGGTGCGGTTGTCGTCGACGTTAAAGAAGGCGGTGAGGTCGGACGCGCGAGCCGCTTGCTGCATGTTGTGCGTCACGATCAGAATGCTGTAATTCTCTTTCAATGTCTGAATGAGCTCCTCAATGCGCAGTGTGGCAATGGGATCGAGGGCCGAAGCCGGTTCGTCCATGAGGATGATATCAGGCTTGACGGCGATGGTGCGCGCAATGCACAGGCGCTGCTGCTGCCCGCCGGAAAGAGAAAGGCCGCTCTGATCCAGTTTGTCCTTCACCTCGTCCCAAAGCGCAGCCTGGCGCAGGGATTCCTCAACCAGCACATCCAGATTGCCCTTGTAGCCGTTGATGCGCGCCCCCCAGGCCACGTTTTCGTAGACGCTCTTGGGGAAGGGGTTCGGTTTCTGGAACACCATACCGATGCGCCGTCGCACTTCGACGGGATCCACGTTCTCGTCGTAGATGTTCTTGCCCCGGTACACTACCTGACCGTCTACACGGGCGACGGCAATCAGATCGTTCATGCGGTTGAAGCAGCGCAAAACGGTGCTCTTGCCACATCCAGAGGGACCGATGAGGGCCGTAATCTTGTTGCGCTGGAACTTCAAGTTGACCTCTTTGACGGCGTGGAAATTGCCGTAATGCACGTTCAGATCGTGCGCTTCCAGAGCATAATCATCCGCCACAGGGGATGAGGTTTTCTCTCGTTGTCTGGCAGATGGGCCGGGTCGAGTATTAATCATGACAACCTCTTACTAAAGCGATTGCGTAGAAAGACCGCGCTCGCGTTCAGGCTTAACAGCAGAATCAGGAGGACGACGATGGCTGCAGCGGCGATGTTACGGAACTCGCCCTGTGGGCGCGACGTCCACTGATAAATTTGGATGGGCAGCGTGGTGAACTTGGCGAAAGGGCCGTTGGGATCGACGGTGATAAAGGTGGAGGCGCCGACGACGACCAGCGGCGCTGTTTCACCGATAGCGCGGGACATAGAAAGGATGGTTCCGGTGAGAATGCCGGGCAGCGCGTTGGGCAGGACGTGAGACCAGATTGTTTGCCATTTGGTGGCGCCCAGCCCGTAGCTGGCCTGGCGCAAAGAGCCGGGCACGGCGCGGATGGCTTCCTGAGCGTTGATGATGATGATGGGCAGGATCAACAGGCCCAGCGTCATGCCCGCGGATAGAATGGTGCGCCCATTGGCCGTGGTGGGATCGGCGCTGCCGAAGGCGGCGCCGCTGGTGATCGACTCCAGGAGGCGCACGAAAATGGCCAGACCGAGCATGCCGTAGATGATGGAGGGGACGCCGGCGAGATTGTTGATGTTGGTCTGGATGAAGCGATTGAGGCGGTTGTCGCGGGCGTATTCCTCAAGGTAGATGGCCGCCCCGACGCCGATGGGGAAGGAAAAGAGGATGGTGATGGCCACGACCCAGAGCGAGCCCAGCAGCGCCGTGCGTACCCCGGCGATCTCCGGCTGGCTGTTCTGAGGGCTGGTCACGAAGTCCCGCGTCAACCACGATCGGTACTCGATGGTGGCTTCGGGAAAGTCCGCTTGCGCCTGGGTCACGATTTGGGCGCGGCGAAACAGTGAATCGACAAGGGACCAGGTAGCTACGACGTCAGGCTGGATCACGTATCTTTGTAGCAGATTGTACACGTCGTCTTCGCTGCGCGGGGGCGCCGTACACCCGGCGGGCGCGTTAGGGCTGCGACACAACCCCTGGTAGGTTTCCGCGCTCTCAAATACCAGGTACTGGTCAAAGAAGCGTTGCTCCCGTTCCAGGCGACGGCCTACGCCGTTGGAAATGTTGGCCGCCAGAATACCGACCAATGCCTCGTGCGGCAGCCGGCGCAGATCGGTGTCGAAGACAGCCTCCGTGAAGGCGTGCAACGTGGCGCTGTCCGTACCGGGCAAATAGCGCTGGAGGGGCTGGTCGGGCCAGGTGGAATCTATATCAGACCAGCGCTCGGCGGTCGTAAACGCCTGTTGAAGCTGAACCAGGCTCATCCCACTTAGGAATGTGTTCTGGTTGCTGGTAACCACGATCAGGTCGCCGTCCGCCGCCAGGACCCCTCCGTCAACGCCGTCTATGGCAATTGCCGTGAGCCACTCGCGATTTTGTCGGTATAGCTCGCGGTTCAAAACGGACACGGACAGGGGATCGCCGGCAACTGTCTCGACCAGAAGGGCCTCGTCGTCGCTGACCGCCGTGTTCGGCGCGCTCAAAATCTGCACTTTCCGATATTCCAGAGCCAGGGTCTGGGGCTCCACGTCGTTGATCACAGCTACCAGCCCAAAGGTCTGGTTGAGGATGTTGTAGAGTAGGGCGCTGAGGGCGATGATGCCCACAATGGTGGAAAATTGGAAGAGGACGCGCCACATGACGCCGGAGCGGTGGCGGGCAGCCACCTGGTTGGCCAGCGCTTTTCCTTCAGGATAGTGGTTGTTAGCGGATGTCATAAGTCATTCATTCTATGCCGGTTGCCGTCATTCGTTCACTCATACGCTTCGCGGTAGCGCGCCACCACGCGCCGGCTGACGATGTTCAGGGCCAGCGTCATAAAGAACAGGAGCAGGCCGATGGCGAAGATGCTGTTGTAATCAATCGAATCGTAGCTGAGATCGCCGCCGCTGATGCGCACAATATGTCCCGTCATGGTCTCCGCAGATTCGAAGGGGTTGAAGGTAAATCGCGGCCCGGCGCCGGCGGCGATGGCCACAATCATTGTCTCGCCGATGGCGCGAGAGATGGCGACGACGAAGGCAGCGGCAATACCCGAAAAAGCGGCGGGCACGACGACCCGCAGAGAGCTTTCCAGTTTGGTAGCGCCCAGAGCAAACGCCGCAGCGCGCAGCGAATCGGGCACGGCGTGCAGGGCGTCCTCGCTCATCGACGACACAAGGGGGATAATCAGGATGCCCACGACGATACCGGCCGATGCTGTGTTGAATATCTGAACCACATTTTGCCCGAAGATGGCCCGTAGCAGCGGCGTCATAAATGTGAGCGCGAAGTAACCGTAGACGACCGTGGGAATACCCGCCAGCACCTCCAGAATGGGCTTCAATATGCTGCGGGCGCGCTCAGAGGCGTATTCGCTGAGGTAGATGGCCGTGGCCAGCCCCAGGGGTAGGGCGACCAGCATGGCGATGGCGCTGGTCGTCAACGTGGCTGTGACCAGGGGCCAGATGCCAAACTCGCCAATACGCGGCTGCCAGCGTGTGGAGGAGAAAAATTCCACGACGCTGACCTCCGGACTGCCGAAAAAGAGCCACGATTCTTTACTCAGTTCGTAAACAATACCCAGCGTGGTAAAGATGGAGATGGCACCGCAAAGAAAGAGAAAGCCCTGAATGATCGATTCACGGATGCGGGGGCGTCTGGCAAGAAACTGTTCCGGATCGTGCTCTGATGCAGCGGCCATGGGTCCACTGCCGGCCATTGTGTCACTATGCTCCATAGATTGTTCCTGTCCTTTCGTCTTCTAGCCTCAGACCCTGTCGTATGCTGTTGCCCAGCAAACCACAGCCGGCGGCGGGGTTTCTGCTACTGTTCCATCGCCTCAACCCATTTCAGGCGTGCGTCCTCCATCGCTTCCCGGCTGGCGGGGAAATAGCCGACGTCGGCGACCACATCGTCGACGCGGCTCAGGAAGTAGTTCACAAATGCCGCTACCTGTGGTTTCTGTTGCATGATGTCTGCTGTGGAGTAGATGTAGAGCGGGCGCGACAGGGCATAATCGCCCCTTTCTACCGCGTCTGCGCTGGGCTCTACGTCCCCAATGGAGAGCGCCCGTAGTTGCGTCGCGTTCTCCTGATAATAAGCGTAGCCAAAAAAAGTGACGGCGTAGGGGCTGCCCAGGACGCCCTGCACCAGTACATTGTCATCCTCGCTCTGCTCCAGATTGGCGGCGTTAAGGATGGCGACCTGGTTTTCATCGAAGATGACTTCGACGAAATAATCATAGGTGCCGCTGTCGGTGCCGGGAATATAGCGCAAGATCCGCTCGTCAGGCCACTGGGGGCGCACGTCGGACCAGGTCCGCGCGGTGGAGAAGAGGAGAGCTACCTCTTCCAGAGAGACGTTGTCCACGAAATCATTGTTGCGGTTGACGGCTATGGCCAGGGCATCGGTGCCCACGCGAAACTCAATCGGTTCGCGTCCGAGCCGGCGGCAGGATTCGACCTCTGAGCTGTTGATGGGCCGGCTGGCAGTGGAGAGGTCTGTTTCGCCGGCGACACAGAAGCGCTCGAAGCCGGCGCCGCTGCCAATGCTGTCAATGGTGATCCGTCCCCTGTACCCCTCGCTCTCAAACTGCGTGGCCACTGCTTCTATCAGAGGGTAGACGGTAGAGCTGCCGGCGGAGACAATGTCGCCTTCTACCTGCAGGGGGTCGACAGGCGGCAAGGTGGGTTCGTCGTTTTCCGCCTCATCCCCGGCATACTCACCATCGCCGCCGAGGCGCCTGACGGTGATCTGCTCGATCTTGCTGGGGACGGGCGTGGCCTCCACCAGTGAGAGCGCCTCCGCCCTGGCGCCGCAGGCCACAAGGAGGAGGCCCACCAGCGCAGTTAAGATGATGATCGCGAATTGGAAGCGCCTGATGTGCAGTGTGGCCCATTGTTGCAGGTTCATGCTGCCAACTGTACCAGAAGCGATTTAACGCCTCTTCAAATAACCGTTAACGTCAGGCTATCGTTGTGTTAACAGATTGTTAAGAGGGGCGGTCTGGTGCGGGTTGTGGCGGCGGCTCAGGCGGTTGGGGGGAGGTCTCACTCGCCACCGGCAGCGTGAAGGTGAACGTGCTGCCCTGACCCTCGCGGCTCTGCACCCGGATGCGCCCGCCATGAGCCTGTACCAGATGGCGCACAATGGCCAGGCCCAGACCCGTTCCGCCGCCGCTGCGGGCGCGGTCGGCTTTGTAGAAGCGTTCGAAGATGCGTGACTGGTCGCGAGCAGGGATGCCGACGCCTGTGTCTTCGACGCTGACCGCAACAGCGTCTTGTGACGGAGCGAGGCGGGCGCGCACGGTGATGGCGCCACCGGGAGGGGTGAATTTGATGGCATTGTGCACCAGGTTGGTCACGACCTGCCGGGCGCGCTCGGCGTCGACGAGGACGTCGGGCAGGTCAGGCAGTGGCTCCATGCTGAGGGTCAGATTTCCGCGCCGCGCCTGGGGCTTGAGGCGTTCCAGCGGCGGCAGCAGGACATCTGCCACGGGCGTTGGCGCCAGGCGCAGCGGCGCCTTGCCGGACTCGATGCGCGATAGTTCCAGCAGCTCTTGCACCATCTGGGTCAGAGCGTCTACTTCCTGGTCGGCGCGGTCCAAAAAGCGGCGGGCAGCGGGCGGATCGTCGAGCGCAGTGTCGCGCAAGGTTTCTACCAGCGCCTTTAAGGAGGCCAGCGGTGTGCGCAGTTCGTGGGAGATGTTGCTGATGAAGTCGCGGCGCACGGTCTGCAGACGACGCAACTGCGTCAGATCGTGCAGGAGCACCAGGCTGCTCTGCCGTCCATCTTGCAGGGGGGTGACCACGACGTGCAGGAATAGATCCTGCGCCTCTATCTCCACCGCTTCGCTTTGCTCTTCGCCGCTCGCCTGGCACTGCCGCCACAGGTCGATCAGTTGGTAGTGGCGCGCCACCTGGGCGAAGCTAAGGCCCAACGCTTCCTCTTCCTGAGTATTCAGCAATTGCGCAGCAGCCGGGTTCAGGAGCTGCACCCGACCATCGCTGTCGGTGACCAGCACGCCGTCGACCATCAGTTCCAGAACGGTGGCCAACAGGCCGCGCTCTTCGGCCAGGGTGTTTACCTTTTCTCTGAGCTGCTCGCCCATGTAGTTAAAGGCCTGGGTCAGCTCGCCGATCTCGTCGCGAGAGGTGACGAGAAGGCGAGCGTCCAGATCTCCTTCCGCCATGCGCCGCGCCACCCGCGTCAGGCGCCGCAACGGTAGGGCCGTGCGGGCGGCGATGGCCACCGCCAGCAGCACGGCGAAGATGGTTGCCAGCAGGGCGGCGGTGAAAATGGTGTTGCGCAGGTCAACAATGGGCGCCTGCACACGATCGATCGGTAGCGCCACGCGCACAAAGCCGACCAGTTCACCGTCTACCTGCACGGGGAGCGCCGCGTACATCATCTCTTGCTGCAGGGTGTCGCTGAAGCGCATGTTGCTGCCCGCGCCGGTTACCAGCGCTTCCTGCACCTCCGGCCGTCGCAGGTGGTTGGCCATCATCGCGGCGTCAGCGTGTGACTCGCCGAGAATCTCACCCGCGGGGCCGATGATTGTAACGCGAGCGCTGAGGATGTCCGCCCAGCGTTGGGCCAGCGCATCCAGCTCGCCCACCCGACCGTCTCCAGCCGGCAGCGCCGGGCGTACATTTTCCACCACGGCGCGCGCTTCTATCTGCAGGTTGCTTTCCAGCTCGGCCAGCGCCGAGTTTCGTGCGGCGTTGGAGAGGTAGAGGGAAAGGGCGCCCATCGCCGTCAGGATGAGCAGAACGTAGGGCAGGGCGATGCGCCAGCGAATGTTGTGCAACATGAGAGAACAGACGCCTCCCGGTCTCGCGCCGCGAGTAGCGTCGCGTTATCCGTCGAAGCGGTAGCCGATGCCGCGCACCGTAATGATGCGCTGCGCCCGTCCGGGGTCAGGCTCTATCTTTTCGCGCAACCAGCGAACGTGCACGTCTACGGTGCGGCTGCTGCCGTCGTGTTCCCAGCCCCAGACGCGGTCGAGGATCAGATCACGCGAGAGGGCGATGCCGCGGTTGCGGGCCAAGAATAGCAACAGTTCGTACTCCTTCGGCTTCAGCCGCTGCGGCTCACCGTCGACACGCACCTCCCGGCGAGCCTGATCGACTTCCAAATTGCCAAAGACGAGTGGGGCATCGGTGGGTACGGTGGCTGTCTGGCTCTGAGCCGCCGCCAGCTCTTCGCGAATGAGCCGCACGCGTCGCAGGAGCGCCTTCACCCGGGCCATCAGCTCGCGCATGCTGAACGGCTTGGTCATGTAGTCGTCGGCGCCAACTTCCAACCCCACAACCTTATCCACCTCCTCGTCACGCGCCGTGAGCATCAGAATGGGCACGCTCATCTCTTTGCGTAAGATGCGGCACACCTCAAAGCCATCGATGCCGGGCAACATCACGTCCAGGATGATCAGATCGGGTGGCTCCCGCCGCGCCAGCGCCAGAGCGTCATTGCCGTCACTTGCCGTCTGTACATCATACCCCTGGCGGGAGAGGTTATAGCTGAGCGTTTCCAGCAGGGTGGCTTCGTCCTCGACGACCAACAGTTTGTGAGTCATGAGCTGTTTGTAGCAGTAGTTGGCGGCGGTGTCAACGTTGTTTGGCGGCGTAACTGCTGGACAAAAGTGTGACTTTGTCTTAGGCTCAATCGTATGTCGTTGTGTCGGGAGGAAGAAAAAGCCATGGACATGTTGACGAGGGATTCGCTGGATCTGGCGGGAAGAGTAGCGGTGGTTACGGGCGGGGGCACGGGCATTGGCCGCGGCATTGCCCTGGCGCTGGCAGCGGCCGGCGCGCGCGTGGTGATCAACGGCCGGCGCAAGGAGCCGCTGCAGACGGTGGTGACAGAGATTCGGACGGCGGATGGTGAGGCGCTGGCTGTGACCGGAGACGTGTCACAGGAGGCGGACGTGCAGAGCGTGCTTGGTGCGACTGAGGACGCCTATGGTCCGCCGACGATCCTGATCAATAACGCGGGTATTGGCGGCGGTGGTCCCATTCACAACCACGACGTTGCCGAGTGGGACAAGGTGATGGCGGTAAATCTGCGCGGCCCCTTTCTAATGGCGCGCGCCGTGTTGCCCCATATGCGTCGCCTGCAGCAGGGCCACATCGTCAACATCAGCTCGGAATCGGCTATGGAGTACTACCCGGGTAACGGCGCTTACGGCGTGGCCAAACACGCGTTGAACGCGCTGGGCGAATACATCCAGCGCGAGAATCAGGAGCTGGGCATTCGTGTGGATACGATCTGCCCGGGGATGGTGGTAACGGAGATGACGGAAAACAACCGGGCCCTGAACCACGACAAGTGCCTGTACCCCGAGGACGTTGCAGACCTGGTTATGTGGCTGCTTACCCGGCGCCCCAATCTGAAGATTGGCCGGCCTATTCTGATTCAGACGATGCTAAACCCCTGGCAGTAAGAACTCGATTCCCCGGCCACGCATCGCGCGACAAACAAAAGATTGGGGGTGTTTGCGGAGGGATTCTTCATTTCCTACAATGGAAAACGTTCTAGTTCAGCCGCTTCCGGCGGAGGCATACGTTATCCAGGCTCATTCGTTTTTCAGTAACAGGTAAATAAGGAGAGTCTCGCTCTATGAATCGCCGACCGATCTCGTCATTGCTCCTGTTCGGCTCATTACTGCTGTTAATAGCGACCATTACTCTGCTTATCGATTACGGTCCGGAACCGGCGCTTGCCGACACGGCGGCTCCTGCCGCCTGTCCCCAGGACCCGGCAGGTGGTGGGCCCAAGGAACGTTTTCGGGTCGTGGACACCGGAAACAGCCGCGTGCAGGGGTTCACCATGGATGATGGCGACAATGTTAGCTTCGGTGGGTCGGCCGGCAGCGCAGGCAGTGACGACGGCGAATTGAGCAGCCCCAGCGGCGTTGGGCACGTCATTGGCACGGGCACCTACGTGGCGGACAGTGGCAATAATCGCATCCAGGTGTTCGACTGGAAGTTGCGCTTCGATTTCGCCTTTGACGGCAGCGAGAGTGATGATGCGCCTGGCTCGTTGGACAATCCCACGGACGTAGCCATCAGCAAGGCTAAGCGCGTCTACGTGGCCGATGCGGACAACGACCGCATTATGGTTTTCAATCTGAAGGGGGAATATCTGGATAGCTGGGGCAGCACAGGCGGCGGCAATGGCGAGTTCCGGCACCCCTATGCCGTGGCGGTGAGCCGCAGCAACGATGACGTCTACGTGGTTGACCGCGGCAATGACCGCGTCCAGTGGTTCGACAGCGACGGCACTTATAAGGGACAGTGGAACAGCGGCGGCGGCGCGCTTTCGGATCCGGTCGGGATCACGGTGCACCCCACCAGCGGCGACGTCTATGTCGTGGACCGCGCTCGCAACGAGGTCATTCAATTCCAGAGCGACGGCACGTTCATTCGCGACTGGGGCGGCAACGGCAACGGCAATGGCGAGTTTGATGGGCCGATGGATGTGACGGCGACGCCGGTGCATGGCGTGGTGGTCGCCGATACCGGCAACGATCGACTGCAGCGTTTCAGCGACAGCGGAAGCTTCCTGGAGGTGATCGGTTCCTCCGGCAGCGGCGAGGGTGAATTCAATAGCCCGCGCGCCGTCACCGCACGCCTGACGGGCGTGCGCCTGCAAGATTGCTACATCCACAACTTCACCCTCGATGGTGAGCCGCGGCAGATCACCGTATTCTACACTTTGAATAGCGGCCTTCCGCGCCATCACGTTCCCAATAACACCGATAGCGGTGGCAACAATATCTACGCTCGGGAAGTTGCCGAGATGACGGAAACAGCCTGGCGCACCTTCGCCAGCTACGGCTTGAAGGAGCCGGCGCACAAGCGGAATAATGTTGAGCTAAACAACGGCGCGACGGGCGACGACCTGAATGTTTGGATGTTCGGTGAGACGATGGCCGGCCGCTGCTGTCACAGGTGGGGATATCAGATAAAGGCCGGGCATGTGCAGAGTAGCGTGGACAATAATAGCGATAGTGCCTTTAACACTGTGGTGCATGAGCTGTTCCACAGCATACAGTTCAACCACGGCTATGGTCAGGGTTCACAGCCAGGCTTCCACTGGGAAGGCGGCGCGGCTAACTCCCAGGACAAAGTAGACGCCGCTATTGACGACGATCCCGGTAGTGGCTACACAGGACGGGTGCGCCGCTATCTTGGCTCGGGGCACGAGACGGACATTCGCGAGCTTAAATATATCGCTGCTCTTTTCTGGACCTACTTCCAGGAACAGTTGACCGACGGTAGCATGAGCGAACCGGCCTACGGTATCGAGGTTACCGACACACTGATGCGCGATATCCTCACCGATTATCGCGGGCTGGACGGCGTGGCGCAGGCGTTACGACAGATGGATGATCACGATCGATCGCTGGAACAATTCTGGATTGATTTCGTCGTGGCAAACTACGTCAAAGAGTACGATGGTGTGGGGGACGAGCACCACTATGTGGACGACGACGCGCTCCCTGACGGCTACCGCGACATCTCGCCGCAAGAGGTGGCGCTGAGTAGCAGCAACTCGGAGGCGCTGATCACAGGAACGCTGAGCGCTTACTCGGCGCAGTACTTACGGCTGCGTCCCGATATCACCAGTTGTCCCTACGTCATGGTGGAAGTGGATAGTGAGAGGCGCCTGTCCCTGACGCTGGCTAACCACCGCGGCGACTCCCTGATTTCGCCTCTGGAGACGCGCAAGGGGAACCGCTTGGCAGTTACGTTGCGCACGGCGCAACCGATATCTGGCGCTGATGATGGCGCCGGCCTGATTCTCGGTGGCCTGCGTGAGAAAGGGGACTACGAAGTCAACGTGGCCTGCGTCACCCCCACACTTGACATTGTGCAACCGACGACAGACCATCCCGGATTCGCCGGTCCGCACGACGACCCCGGTACAGTCATTGCCACCGTTGAGGTGAGCAACAACGGCGCGGCTCCGGTGAAGGGGCTGGAGCCTGGGCAGTTTACGGCTGCCATCGGCGGCGAGGCGGCGCCTGTGCTCGGTGCGAACTACGTTGACGACCTGTACGTCCTTGTGCTGGATGCGCCACCGCAGGCGTCTGCCGGCACGTACGATCTGATCGTAACGCTAGATGACGATCAGAGCGACAGTGAGACGGATGCGGTCAGGTATACCAGCCAGGTGCGGGACAATATGCTCGTACTTGATCGCTCGGGCAGTATGGGTAGCGAAGGCAGGTTGTTTGCGGCCAAACAGGCGGCCCAGTTACAGATTACGGACATGGATCGCAACGCCTGGGCCGGTCTGGTCAGTTTCAATGACAGCGTCTCCCTGGATTTCGACCTTCAGGATATTACGGACAATCCGGAGCGCTCCGATCTGCGCGGTGAGGTTAGCGCCTTGCAGCATGGCGGACTGACAAATATCGTGGCGGGCGTGGACACAGCGATGGACGAACTGGATACTAACGGGGGCGACGATCACGCCTGCTTCGTAACTTTGCTGACTGACGGCATGGACAACCAGGCCAGCAGCGCCGAGAAGGCGTCCCTGCTGAGCAGGCTTGGTAGCAGCGATTGCCAGGTCTATGCCATTGCTCTGGGTCCGGAAGCAGACAAAACGTTGTTGCAGGAAGTGACCGATGCCAGCGGTGGCAAGCTTTACATCTCAACAATCTCTCCTGGCGGCAGTGAGGCTCCAACGGCAATAGCGCCGGCAGAAGTGACCGGCGACGGTTACGCTGGCGCCACGTGGGAGCACAGGCTGATGGGCATCTTCGAGGAGATTGCGCTGCAGCAGGAGGGGCGAGAGAGGCTGTACGTGGGAGCTGAAGCTTCGCCCGGCACGTATACGGACACAATCAGCGTCGATGACTCGCTTTCCGAGCTTGTGTTTGCCGTGCAAAATGATGGCTTTTACGGGGAAACGAAGATCTACGATCCCGACGGAAATCTGGTCGATGTTGAACTCTATCCCGGGCTCTCCTATCAGGCGACCTCATATCACCGCTTCTACCGCATCGAGAACCCGCTCGATGGTGAGTGGAAAGTTGTCGTGACCTCCAGCATCGCATCCTCTTTTCCGGGCCATCTGTTCACCGTCAGCGGGCACACGCCCGTCGCTCTGGAAGTGGTGGCCCACGCGCCTACCGGCCCCATGGAGGCCGGCAAAAGCGTACCCATTATTGCCATTCTCCATGACGACAGCGGTCTCATCCCCGGCGCAGATGTTAGAGCCACGGTGGAGAGCAGCACGGGCCTGGTCACGGAGCTTAGGCTCTACGATGATGGCGAGCACGGCGATGGCGCTGCCGGCGACGGGATCTACGGCAATTCGTACCGGGGCGCTATCCAGGCTTCCTGCCGCACCGATTCGGAGACCGGAAATGTTACCGTCTGTGATAACGCTTTCCAGGTAAACGCCACGGCCACAAAGGGCGATATCCGCCGCGAGGCCAGCACGGCCTTCGCCATCACCACCGCCGCGGACAGTGACGGCGACGGCATCCCCGACGTCTGGGAGGAGGAGAACGGAACCGATCCCTACCGCGACGATGCGCAAGAGGATCCTGACGCGGATGGCCTGACGAATGAGCAGGAATTCTGGTTCGGAACCGACCCGCTAAATCCGGATAGCGATAACGGCGGAGAAAACGATGCCTCAGAGGTGTTCGGCGGTGGCGATCCCAACGATCCAACCGATGATCGTGTGCCCCCGCTCCACGGCATCCAGGTGCGACCTGGAGACGGCGAGGTGGGCATTGTCTATACGCCGCTACCCGCATTTGACACCATCAACATCTACCGGCGCATCCAGGGGAGCAACGTGTGGGATACCGTCGTTCTTGGCGAGCCGGTGACGCCGAGTGGCGTTTACACCGATACCACAGCAGTGAACGACCAGGGCTACATCTACCGGCTGGTACCCGTCATTCCCGGTGGCTTCGGCGGCTCGCCGGTTACCAGCATCGAAGTGACACCGGCAACGGATACGGACGCGCCGGAGGGGATGCTGACGATCAACGGCGGCGCGCCGGAGACCACGAGCAAGCGGGTCATGCTGGACATCGACTTTGAGGAGGACGCCATTGAAATGCGCCTGAGCAACGACGGTGATTTCAGCGACGTCCCCTGGGAGCCGGTTGCTACCAGCAAGGAGTGGGATTTGGCCGGCGACGTTGAGCCAGGAGAGGTAGCTGTGGTCTACGTACAGTTCCGGGACGCCTCCGGCAATATTGGCGATGATCTCTACCAGCAGGACAGCATTCTCTACGTGGAAAATCTTCCCACGTACTTGCCGATGATCATCGTTGACTAAGGTATGGTTATGCTGCGCTCGGGAAGCGCTTCCCCGGGCGCGGCTCACCTTCCGTATTAACCGGGTCGCTCGCCCAGGATCACTGTCACCTCTACTTCCTGCCCATCGCGCAGCACTGTGAGTGTCACCGTATCGCCCACTTCCGTGGCCCGCGCCAGATAGGTAATGATCTCGTCCATACTCAGTACCGGCTGGTCGTCTATGGCGGTGATTACGTCACCGCCCACGCGAACCGGCTGACCGTCGATTTCCACCTGTGCGTCACTGCCCTGCATGCCGGCCTCGGCAGCCGGACCGCCGTCCACCACATCTATGACCAGCGCGCCGCGCTGCGAGGCAGGCAGGTCCATAGCCTCAGCCAGGTCTGGGGTGAGCGACGCGCCGCTGATGCCAAGATAGGGGTGCCGGTACTCGCCGTCCTCGATAAGGGTCGGCACAACGTTTTGTACGATGGCTGAAGGCACGGCGAAGCCCACACCGGCGGAAACCTGCGCCGGGGAGATAATGGCCGTGGTCACGCCGATTACCTCACCCCGGTCATTGAGCAGCATGCCGCCCGAGTTGCCGGGGTTGATGGGGGCGTCGGTCTGGATAATAGCGGGAATGGAGTAGCGCGGCGCCATCCGGTTGTTGCTTTGCACGGGGAGCAGGCGGCCAATGGCGCTGACGATACCCACGGTCATTGTTCCTTCCTGGCCAAAGGTATTGCCGATGGCCACAGCCAGCTCGCCTACGCGCACCTCACCCGAATCGCCCATCCTTACGGGATGCAATTCCCCGGCCGGTACGTCCACGCGCAGGACGGCAAGGTCGCTGTCAAGATCAGCGCCGACGAGATCGGCTTCAGCGCGCGGCGACGACCTCGCTTGAGGCGCCCGTGATTGGAGCTGCTTCACCGCCGCCGGCTTCCTCCTGACCCTGCGGCGTCGCAGTGACTTGCTGCGCCGCCGGTTGCGCCGCACCGCTCACGTCTGCGCCTGCGGCGGGGCCACAGGCTGTTAGCAACAGCAGCGCCAGGGCCGATATTAAGGTCAACAGCGTAAAGGTGTTACGCTTCTCCTGTGAACGCATAATCGCTGCATTACCTCGGCTTGCCCGCCTGCGCCACGGCAGACGGATCCTGAGTCCAATCATCTGATCCATTCTAGCGAGGAGGGGATGGTACGTCTTTAAGGGGTCTGGAAGGGAGCCTTAAATTGGCCTTAAGAGAAGGAAGCGTGCCGCAGGTGGTTCAGACGTGGCTCTGCGCTTCGTAGCGGGGCAGGGTAATGGTGAAGGTGCTGCCGGCGCCGGGCGTGCTCTCCAGCTCCAGCTGGCCGTCGTGGGCCAGCACCAGGTCACGGGCGATGGTCAGGCCCAGGCCCAGGCCCTGGGGAAAGCGCTCGTCCGTTTTGCCGCGATAGAAGGGCTCGAAGATCCGTTCCTGTTCCTCGTGGGGAATGCCCGGCCCGCTGTCCGCGATTTGAATCCATGCCTGGCTGCCGTCCGCGCCGGCGCTGATACGGACGATGTCTCCGCTGC
>DATHSI010000329.1:0-4513 GCA_035464315.1 Candidatus Sulfomarinibacteraceae bacterium | reverse complement strand
AGAGACGTTGGATCTATCGGCCTATGCCGGTTCGACCGTATACCTTGCTTTTGAGGTCGCAACGGACGGCAGCCTGCTCAGCAGCCAATTCCTGGACAACGTCGCCTGGTACACCGACTCCCAGGCTGAAGCATTGCTCCCAACTCTACCCGTGCCTCAATTGAACGGCGCGCCCGAGAAATCGGCAGACCTGACGGCGTCGCAAGCGGCGAGCGTGCAGCCGCAGGGTGCGGGCGACGACGTGCAGTGCTGGTATCTGCACTTCAAGAATACGACACCACCGGAACACAAAACATTCCTGCCGTCGCTGCGCGCCGATTGACCCGGTTCGCTAGTCAGGACAACGAACCACAAAGGAGAAATTGGATGACCCAAGGATTCCCCCACGGTTACGCCGTGATCATCGGCGTGGACCAGAACAACGTGCCCCGCCTGGCGCTGCCCACCGTGGCCGAAGACGTCCGGGCCCTCTACGAGGTGCTGACTCACCCGCAGCGCTGCGGCTATCCGGCCGAGAATGTTCAGTTGCTGCAGGGCGCCCAGGCAACGCAGAAGAACATCCTGGAGGCCCTTTACCGCTTGCAGGAAAAGGTCGCCGCCGATCCTGAAGCCACGGCCATCGTCTACTACTCGGGCCACGGAATGGTCGACACCTACGCAGATCAATATTATCTCATTCCCTACGACATCCAGGCCCTCGAGCGCGTGCGCCTGGACGCCATCAGGGCCGAAACGTTCGCCGCCCAGCTAGACGACGTGCGCCCGCCGCGACTGCTGGTCATCCTGGATTGTTGTCACGCTGCCGGGGTAGATGCCAAAGAGGCGGGGCAAGAGGGGAGCGCAGAGCGCCTGGCGAGGCGGGCCTTTCCCCTGTCGCTGGCGGCAAAGGATCCGCCGCCCCTCTACGAACCGCACCAAAAGGACCTTTCGCTACTGGCGCAGGGCCGCGGGCGGGCGGTCCTCAACTCCTCCACAGGTGAGCAATCCTCCTATCTACGTAACGACGGGGCCATGAGCCTTTTCACCTACCACCTCATCGAAGCGCTGACCGGACACGCACCCTACGACGAGGGAGACGCCGCCGTGCTGGTGACAGACGTGATGAGTTACGTTACCCGTCGCGTCGCGGCGACAGCGCAGCGGGAGGGCAGAATCCAAACGCCCGTGATGCGCACCACGGGCGTGTTTCCGGTGGCGCTGATACTGGGCGGCGAGGGGCTGGCCAAGGGCCAGCACCCACCCGACCCGCTGCAGCCGCTGCCGCCGGTCGACCCGGGGTCAACGACAATTACGTTCAACCAGCAGGGACAAGCGGTTCACGGCCCGCAGGTGAACGCCGGCGGCGACGCCCACATCGGGCAAATCGGCGACAACATCAGCACCGGCGGCGGTGACTTCGCCGGGCGCGACGCCTCGGACACAGAGAGCAACCACTGAGCCGCTCCTCTACTGGCCCGTCCTACGCGTGGCCACGTCGAAGATCACCGCAGCAGCCAATACCAGCGCGCGCACGATATACTGGTAGGAAATGTCGATGCCCATCAGGTTCATGCCGCTGGTCAGCGAGGACATCACCAGCGCGCCGACGAGCGAGCCGATGACCGTGCCTACGCCGCCGGCGGCCGAGACGCCGCCGACAAAGGCCGCGGCGATGGCGTCCAGCTCAAACAACGTCCCCGCCGTGGTCGTGGCCGACCGCAGGCGCGAGGCGTAAAGGATGCCCGAGAGCGCCGAGAGGAATCCCATCGAGGCGAAAACCACGTGGGTGATCTTTCTGACACTGATACCGCTCAACTCCGCCGCTTCCGGATTGCCGCCCACGGCGTAAATGTGCCGGCCGAGCACCGTCCTCGTGGTAATGAATTCGTAGATAAAAACGACAATCACAACAATAACCGCCGTCCACGAAAGGCCCCGGTAGCCCGCCAGAACCCAGGAAATGCCGCCGATAATGCCGGAGATGAAAATCAGTTTCAGGGCAAAGATGGGAGTCGATACAACTTCAAACCCCCGCCTCTGCATGCGCCGGCGCGTAATGATTTGGTTGGCAACGTATAGCACCACGCCCAAAATTCCCAGGAATAAGGTGACGATGTGCATGTCCGGCAGAATCCCAATATCTGGAATATCGGGGATAAAGCCGTTGCCGATAGCGTTAAAGGTTTCGTTGGGAATGATGATCGTGCCCGTGGCCCGCGTGGCAAGCTGCAGCGCGCCGCGGTAGCCCAGCCAGCCGGCGAGCGTGGCCACAAAAGCGGGGATACCCAGTTCGGCCACCAGGAAAGAGGTGATCAGCCCCGCGAATATCCCCAGACCAAGGACCAGGGGAATTACCTGGTAGACCGGCAGGTTCCAGGAAGTCATGCCAATCGCGGCAATGGCCCCCAGGAAACCGGCCAAAAAACCAACCGACAGGTCAATGTGGCGAATAACAATGACCAGCGTCATACCGATGGCCAAAACGGCAATGTATCCAGTCTGGTTCAGCAGATTTACAATATTTCTCGAAGAGATAAATAGGCCATCTGTCGTAATGGCAAAGATGCCCATAATGACCGCCAGGGCGATGAACATCGCGTAATCACGGATATTCTCGCGCAGCAGTCGCCGGACCTCGTCGATGAATGACATCTCGTTCCTCCTGGGCCGATCAGGTCGTCGCCGTTTCGCTGAAGTCGTCTCGCGCGCCGATCATGTAAGCCACCACACGCTCGCGGAAATCGTGTAGATCCCCTTCGACGGGCATATCAGACACTTTGCGCCCCTGCCGCAACACGATCATGCGGTCGCTCACCGCGTAGATGTCCTCAAGCCGGTGACTGATGATGATAATCGAAGAGCCCTGCGCCTTCAGCTCGCGCACCAGCTCCAACACCTTGTCAATGGCCGCCACGCTCAAAGCCGCCGTGGGCTCGTCCATGATAATCACCTTGGCGTCGAAGGCAGTGGCGCGGGCAATGGCCACGGCCTGGCGCTGACCGCCCGACAGCCGCTCCACCTTTTGACGCACCGAAGGAATATCGATCTTGAGACGATCCATCAGGTTTCTCGTCTCCTGCTCCATATACTGGTAATCCAATACTCCGATCGGTCCCAGGTTCAGCTGCACCACCTCGCGGCCCATGAAGACGTTGGCCGACACGTCGAGATTGTTGGCCAGGGCATAATCCTGGTAGACCATCTCGATCCCCTTGCGTCGCGCGTCCATCGGGCTGGAGAAATTCATCCGCTCACCTTCGATGTAGATCTCCCCCTCGTCTGGATCATAAGCGCCGCTGAGCACTTTCATCAGCGTCGACTTGCCCGCGGCGTTGTCACCCACCAGCCCCAACACCTCATTCTGGTGCAGGGCCAGATCCACACCGCGTAACGCCTGCACAGCCCCAAAGCTCTTTTTGATGTTACGCATTTCGACAACCGGCGTTGTCTCTTCGGGTTGATTCATGCTCTTATCCTTCTGTTTGACGATACGTGGAAACACCTCCGCCGCACCAGCAGCCCCGGCACAGATGGCTGATCGGCGGCGGCGAAGGCGGTCAGCAGGTACAAAAGAAAGGAATGGTGACGGCAGAACCATCACCATTCCCCTCAGAAAACTCGTACGGTTACTCTTCGATAGTGAACTCGTCGGCGGGCCAGTAACCGGAGTCGATAATGGCCTCGACGACGTTGTCCTGGTCTACGGTGATGACTTCAGACGGGGACGCCGGCACCTCGATGACGCCGTTGTCATAGGTCGTGGTCTGCGCCGGCGTCTCGTCGTTGAGGAAGGCAATCGCCGCAGCGATGGCGTCAGAGACCAGCGTGCGCACGTCCTTCAGGACGGTCATGGACTGCCGGCCGTCGATGATGTACTGCACCGAGGCTACCTCGGCATCCTGTCCCGTTATCACGTAGCTGGTCACGTCCGCGTCCGCCGCGAAGGTGTCGGCGATGGACCGCGCCGTGCCATCATTGGGCGCCAGAATGAACACGTCGCCCTTGTCCTCCGCGCCGGCTGCCGTCAGGTTGGCCTCCGCCAGGTTGCGCGCCGTGTTGAAGTCCCACTCCGTCGTGATCTGGCCGATGATGTCCGCCATCTGCTCCCGCGTCAGCTCTGCCGTGTCCTGCAACGCTTCCGCTTCGCTGGAGTTCACGATGTAGAAGGTGCCGTCGGCTATCGCCGGCTGCAGCACGTTCCAGGCCCCTTCGAAGAACAGGAAGGCGTTGTTGTCCGACGCCGCCCCGGCGTACAGGTACAGCGGGTTGCCTTCACCCTCTGCCTGGTCCACCAGGTACTGCGCCTGCGCCTCGCCCACGGCGATGCTGTCGAAGGTTACGTAGTAATCTACGGCGTCCGTCTCCCGGATCAGCCGGTCGTAGGAAATCACCTTCACCCCCGCGTCGTGCGCCGCCTCGGCAGCTGCCGCCGCCGCTGTGGCGTCATGCGGCGTGATGATGATCACTTCCACGCCCCGCGTGATCAGGTCCTGCACGTTGGACAGCTCCCGCGAGGAGTCGCCCTCGCTGAACA
>DATHSI010000328.1:0-3147 GCA_035464315.1 Candidatus Sulfomarinibacteraceae bacterium | reverse complement strand
AAAACGGCGCCGCTGCCTTCGACGAGGCGCGCTCGATTGGACTGCCGCCACGCATGTTGTGGTACCAGTTCCGACCCTATATGGCCTACATGAAACTGGGCCGCTACCAGGACATGCTGGACCTGGCGGAGTCCACGCTTTCCACCCTGGGCGGGCGCAACGTGGAAGAAACGTACCTCTACAAGGGCCACGCCCTGCTCTTCACGGAAGACGTGGAAGGCGCAGTGGCGGCTTACGAGCAGGCGCTAAAACTAAACGAGAACTTCTACCCGGCGCAGTGGGCGCTGGATTCGCTGGGTAGGGAGTAACAGTGGTTCGCAGGCAGCGTCTTCCTCATCTTGTGTGACTTTCGTCGCCGTCATAAGTGCCGTTTGCTACTTCCTTCACCTCCCCTCTGAGTTGTATGTTGCCTGTGTGGGAGGCCATTAGAACCTGGCTGCCCACCGCCCCGAGCCCTGGAACGAATGACACGGCTGATTTGGTACAACCCTACACCGGAAAAACTCGCGCAAAGAACTGGGCCCAGATGGCCAGAACGATGAGCCAGGCCCCAACCAGGAGCAGAACCACACCGCTCCAGCGCTTCATCTGTTGCGTGCTCGCTTTCAACGCCGCCACCATCTGCTCCTGCGCCGCACCGATGAGAAAGGCCAGCGCGAACATGAGCAGAGCCATGACCAGAGCAGCCAGGACGAAGGCGATGAACGCCGCTTCCCGACCGCCAATGGTCAGAGCGTGCCCGGCCAGACCGGCCAGGATGGGGCCGGTTCAGCCAAAGCCGGCCAGAACGTAACCAAAACCGAAGAGGCCAAAGGCCAGCGTGGGCCGCTCGCGGCGCAGCCGCGCCTGGGTCTCCATCAGCGGCCGGGCCAGCCGGTAGACGGCACCGCTCCCCGGCGAGATGCCCCGCCACTGCCAGCTTCCCAACAGGACCAGCAGGTTACCGACCACGAGGCGCAACAACCGACCGGCCGTGCTGGTAAAGGTTACCTGCTCGAACAATGGCGCAGCGCCCAGGGCAACGGTGGCGCCTATCAGGAGCAGGAAGAGCGTCGCGCCCGTGGCCAGTGCAGCACCGAAGCGCACAAGGCGCGCCCAGGCCGGTCCCCGTTCAACATCACGCACCTGCCGCGCCAATAAAGTGGCCAACAGGGGGAAAGAACAGGGCGAGAAAAAAGAAGCTGTTCCGGCGCCGGCAGCCAGAATCAGCAGACCGATGCCTGTCACGCCTGGCAGGTCAAAGCGGGGGTAGAGCGCGTAACCCGCGTAACCGGCGAGGGCCAGAAGGAGTACGACTATTACGAGCCAGTGAGAACGAGAGGCTTTTTCCATGGTTGCCTTGACCGCATTATAAAGCTTCAAGTTGTGTGAAGGTCAAGCGCGCGGCGGCTGAAGGACGGTCACATACAAAACGGCTACAAGCAGTTGTGAACTGCCTGTAGCCGCTCTACTTTATCCCGAGGAGAAACAGCTCGTTTAGTAACGCTCCGGCCTTGCGCCCCGCAGCCGCAGCGCGTTGATCACCACGCTGATGCTGGAGAAGGCCGGACAGCACTCCCAGCCGCAGTACGAACCGTTAACCGACCGCGAACTGCAGATGCTAGCGTAGCCTCTCGCTCCAACTCTTTTTCCTGGTGGCGATGAAGGGGAACACTTAACCTGCCAGGTCCGCAAAGACGACGATGCGTTTGGTGTTGACGCGGTACGGGTAGCAGGAAATTAGTGTCAGGCTGGGGAAGTCGGTCGGCGCCATGACCGACACGTCGGTGGGCTCCACAATCACCATCTCGCGCACCACGTAAACGTGCGCCTGCCGTTCGCTGCTGACGACGATCTCATCGCCGGGCGCGAGCTGGTCCAGGTCGCGAAACACTTCACCGTACACATCATTGTGGCCGGCCAAGATCATATTGCCGGCCTGTCCTGGCGCAGCAGAGCCAATGTGTTGAGCCACCCCCTTCTTCAATACTTCCCAGTCATACATCCCCTGGTAAATGGCGCTGTCCACGTCAATCGCCTCCACCCGAATGCGGCGTGCGTGTTCCGGCGCGGGAGTAGGCGCCGGCGGTGACTCATAATTGTTGATGGCCGGCAGCAGGTGCGCCGGGATGTAGCCGGCCTCGCCCGGCTGGGGCGTCTCTCTGCCCTGGGGATAGCGATGGCCGCCGGGCAACACTACGACGTCAATCACGGCTGTGGCTTGCGGCGTGGGCAAGGCAAGCGCGGCGCCTTCGGACCGTTGCACCTGGGCAAGAGCGCGGTTGAGCCTGTTGTTGGTCTGCCACAGGCTGACGGCCGTAAACAGAAAAAGGGCCACGATGGCCAGTTCCACCATCAGAATGGCCCGGTCTGCTAACCAACGCCACGCCGGCCGCCACGCTGTATCCCAGGCCGGCTCAGGATCGTCCTGTATCAGGCCAGATGGCAAGCGGGCCACACGGTCATTGGCTGCCCCGCGTACAATGGGCACAGGCACGGGCGTACTCGCATCGGGCGGCCGCAGCCCGGGCGCTTCCACCACGCGCCCCATGGCCTTCAGACGGGCCCGGCGACTGCAGTGCACCCCCTGTCTCTTACGCTGGAGCAGTTGCTCCAGCTCGGCAACCTCCATTTCCTGAGCAGAGCGCAGGCTATCCATTTATCCAATCCCCCATGCGATCACGAAACACATCTGTTAACCCTCTTTTTTATCGCATTGTTGGGGCCGGCGGGAGCGCCAAATAGCCTACTGCGGCCTACGAAAATTGGCGCTGTGAGGCCGGGCGCCGTTGCGCTACTGTTATAGAATGGGCACGCGGACTTGATGCGCCCGTGCCTGCGGAGACCTTCTTCATCGCCGATAGCCGTTCGGCCGGCCACGAATTTTGGGCGCCGGACGTCCAGGGCGCGGCGCCTGGCTACTGGTCAAGAAAGACGGCCCCGGCTCCCGTTTCATCCTCTACGACAAACCGGGCTTCACGCACCTGGTCCACTTTGGCGTGGTCACCGAGCCGGATCAATGGAGAAAACAAGACCGGCTTCGAATACTGTGCATATGGATAATTCTGGCGAAGCCAAGACAATCCTGGTTGTGGACGGATATGGCGCAGTCGGCAGCGCTGTCTGTGAACGGTTGGCCCAGACGCTTGACGGTCGCGTCCTTGTCGC
>DATHSI010000327.1:0-14275 GCA_035464315.1 Candidatus Sulfomarinibacteraceae bacterium | reverse complement strand
CCAGCCCATGGATCAGATGTCCCGCGGTATGCAGCAGAAGATCGCCGTGGCGCGCGCCCTGCTCAGCTCGCCCCAGCTGCTGTTGCTCGACGAACCGACGACGGGACTCGACCCACGCTCAAAGCGTGACGTCCAGGCCTTCGTGCGCGAGTACCGCGAACAAAACGGAACGACCATCCTGCTAACTACCCATGACATGGTCGAAGCAGACGAACTGTGTGACCGCATCGCGATCATGGATAGTGGTCGCGTCGTGGCCCTGGACACCCCGCAAGAACTGAAAGCGTTGGCCCCGACGCGCAATGGTCGCGAGCCCACGCTGGAAGATGTCTTTTTAGAACTGACAGGTAAGAAACTAACCAAAGAGGCTAACGCGACCTGAGCAGGCTCAAGCGCGGCGGTCTCTACACAGGAGAGCGACATGACAACAACTGCGCATCATCTGCGCGCCTCATACGCCTTCGCCGAGCGCAACTGGTTTCTGGTCAAACGGTACTGGGCCTGGGAGATCGTCTGGCTGTTCTACTCCATAGCGAACAGCCTATCAGTAAGCTACATCGGCCTGGGAATGGAAGTGCTCAGCGGCGGCACCGGGAACGTCGATAGCGCCTTTCTGGTTCTGTACCTGCTAATTGGTACGCTTGTCTGGCGCTACCTATCCAGCATCTTTTCTTGGGTCACCGAGCTGATTGCTATCGAACGCTGGGAAGGCACAATTGAATACACGCTGATGGCGCCCGTGCCCCGCGTCATACATATGGTGGGACACACAGCGTTTGCCATGCTCTACAGTCTGATTTTCACCGGTGTCATCCTGCTGGCTACTGCTGCCCTGTTCGACCTGGACCTGGGAAGCGCGAACCTGGTGGGCGGCGTGCTGGTTCTGGTGACCGGCACCTTCTCCTTTGTGGGCATTGGCATCGTCGGCGCTGTGTTGCCCCTGCTGTTTCCAGAACGAGGCGCGCAGATGACGCACATCATCATCGCCACCCTGTTGCTGGTCTCCGGCGTGTACTATCCGGTTGAGGTGCTGCCACAGGCTTTCCAGACCCTGTCGGTATTCTCGCCGGCTACCTACGTGCTGTTGGGCACGCGAGCCGCTTTGCTCGATGGCGCTTCACTGGTTGAGCTGTGGCCCTACATTTGGCCCACTCTGGGACTCGCTGTGGTTCTTGTGCCCATCGGCTTGTGGACCTTCCACCAGGCCGAGCTGTTCGCCAAGCGCAACGGCCGTTTGGCGCGAAATGGTTAGTGGCATAGGATCCAGGCTGATCGTTGGGTAAAGACGTCAGCCGTCCTTATGTGCTCCTAAATGATAGAACGTAGACAACTCACATACGCGCTGCTAATCGTCCTGGGCGCCACGGTCATTGTCGCAGTCGCCCTGGTTCTGCAAAACCTGTCAGGATTGGCCGGCCCGCAGAGCCAGGGCCTGCGACAGTGGTGGCGCGGCGACGAAGCCACAAGGAAGGCGCTGGTCACAGTCAGGCGAGACACCTGTCCCGGCGCCCCGTTCATCCTTCCTTCTGATGGCTTCATCGGCCTCCTCTACGCCGATCCCCGCGGCCCATACTCCGCTGATAACCCCCACCAGGGCATCGACATCTTCAGCGATAGTGCTCCTGGCGTGACGCCCGTATACGCCGCATACGACGGCTACGTGACCCGCGAGGCGGGCTGGAAGAGCACGTTGATCCAGCGCATTCCGCGGGATCCACTGCGTCCGGAGCGACAAATTTGGTTATACTACACACACATGGCCGATGAGTCCGGCGAGAATGATTTCATCCAGCCTCCTTTTGCTCCGGGCACGCGCGAACTGTTTGTAGAGCAGGGCACACTATTGGGGCACACGGGAAACTACAGCGGTTCGCCCGTGCGCACCGTCTGGACACACCTGCATTTTTCTATCGTATTGGACGACGGCAACGGACATTATCTCAACGAACTGGAATTCTCCAACACGCTGGACCCATCGCCCTATCTGGGTATGGCTGTGCACTATGACCGGGCCGAAGATGGCGCTCCCATCCGCTGCCAGCCAGAGTAGCGCGGCGCCCACCGCTGTTGACAAACCAGAGAGCTCACGTATGATCTGGGCATGCAACCAGACGCGTTTCCTGTACGTTGGCAGCGCTTGAGAGAAATCTGGCGCTCGTTCGTTGAAACAGGGCGGCTGCAGGGCAAAGACGCGGAGAGCCTTGATCCGGCCGTGCTACAATCGTGGCGCCGGTGTCTGCCCCGACTCGACTATCGCGGGCGGCCCCATCCCAAGAGCCTGACCCACACCTCTCTCAACTCAGTATTGCGCGCACACTCCAACCTGATCGGCGTGGCAGCGCCCGTGATGGAGGACATTCACCAGCACATCGAAGGATCCAACTGCGCCATTCTGCTGGCGGACGGTTCGGCCTGCATCCTCGACGCTGTCGGCGACGAGAACGCCCTGCACTTGATCAAGCGGCGCAAGCTGGGCCAGGGAACGTACTGGTCAGAGGGCCAGTTGGGTACAAACGCCCTGGGCGTCGTGCGCATCGCAGCCATGCCCATCCAGATCGTTGGACCCGAGCATTATTTTCGCATCCACCACCACTTCACCACAACCGCCGCGCCGGTCCACGACGTCCGTGGGCGCATCGTAGGCATCCTGGGCGTGGTTGGCCCGGCGAACACGGCAACCTCGCATACGTTGGGCCTGGTGATGACCGCCGCGCGCGCCATCAGCAACCAGTTACAAACCGACTGGTACGTAGAAGAGGCCAACCGGCACCTGACCGAAGTCAAAACCATTCTCAGCGCCATTTCCGAAGGCGTCATTTCCTGGAACGAAAACGGCATCGTCAATCATGTCAACGCTCCGGCGGGCCAGATCCTGGACCTTAACCCGGCCTCGGCAGTAGGACGCCACTTGCGGGAGACATTCGAACTACCTCCAGTAATCAGCGAGGCCGCCGACAACCACATTGAATTGCGTGATGTGGAGACCACGTTAAATGTCAACGGTCACGCCGCCCACTGCCTGGTGAGTCTGCGCCCGATATTTGAGGGCAAGCGCCATATCGGGCATATCGTCATGTTGCGGCCCATAGAACACGTGCGCCAATTGGTGCACCAACAAATTGGCGTCAAGGCCACGCTTAACCTCGACGACATTGCCAGTTCCAGCCAATCATCCAACATGCGCGCTGTTTTGCGACAGGCGCGCATGGCCGCACGCGGCACCGCGCCCGTCTTAATACAGGGAGAAGGTGGCGTCGGCAAGAATCATCTGGCTCGCGCCATCCACAACGATGGAGCGCGGCCTGATGCACCCTTTATCGCCATTAACTGCCAGGCCATCCCTCACGAGCTCATGATCAGCGAGTTCCTGGGCCATGATGGAGCTGGCAACAGCAAGAGCCGCCCCAGCAAATTTGAATTGGCCGATGGCGGCACCCTCCTCCTGGATCAGATCGAACACCTCTCGCTGGAAATGCAGGCCGCAGTTTTGCATCTCGTGGAAACGGGGCACATCATGCGTCTGGGCAGCGCCCGGCCTGTACAAGTCAACGTGCGCATTATCGCCGCCACAACAGCGGATCTGGAACAGCGGGTGCACGAGGGGAGCTTCATCTCGCACTTATACTTCCGTTTCGGCGTCTTCAACATTGCCATTCCGCCACTTCGCGAGCGGGCAGAAGACGTCCCTCTACTTGCTGAACGCTTCCTGGCGCGCATCACACGGCATCAGGAGCGGGCAGCCTGGGCTGATGATGAAGCGATGGACATCCTCCGCCGCTACCCATGGCCGGGTAATGTCCGCGAATTGGAAAGCGTGTTAGAGCGCGCTGTAAACCACAGCGAGGACGGCGTCATTCGCATCACCGACCTGCCCGGCACGGTGCGCCAGGGGCGCGTCCTGATGGGAAATTCACCGCGACCGAAACCAGTGCTATCGCTGGCAGAGGCCGAACGCGAAGCAATCATGCGCGCGGGATGGGCCTGTCAGGGACGAACGACGGACATGGCAAACCAGTTGGGCATCGGACGAACCACCCTGTGGCGTAAGATGAAACAGTACAATATAGATGCCGATTACTTCAAAGACCGCCTGCCCTAAATATGCGTTTCATCTCGAAACATTAATTTCATACATTCGTTTCACTATGAAACGTTTAGTCTCCGAATGTTGAATTCCCCTCGCCAATCCTAAAAAATGTAATCAGTGCGCTGTGCAAATTGCGATAACATAATGCGTGTTTCTTGTGCACTTTGAAGCTGCCAGTTGCAATGGTGTTCCGCAAGTACGATATTGCCAGCACGACACAATTCCAGGGGGGCCGAACTGGGAACACCTCTTTGCCCGTAAGGTGAGGGGTGTTTTTCTCGTTTACTGAAGCTTGTGGACATCATGCAAGGTTAGGGCTGGAATCGCAAGGGGGTGATAATGGTCCGATTGAAACAGTAACGGTGGAGTTTCGGTTCGCGTTGGGAGTTAGTCCATATCATAGAACAGAGAGGGAAGAGTACAAATGAACAGTGTATTTCTCGGTGAAATGTTCGGCACGATGTTCCTCATGATTCTCGGTGACGGCGTCGTAGCCAACGTATTGTTAAGTAAGTCAAAGGGTGAGAACGCTGGCTGGATCGTCATAACCACAGGGTGGGCCTTCGCGGTTATGACCGGGGTGTTTGTCTCAGGGCTCTTTGGTAGCCCGGCGGCGCACATCAACCCGGCCGTAACCGTCGGATTGGCCGCAGGTGGCTTCTTCCCCTGGGGCGACGTTCCCATCTTCATCGTTGCACAGGTGCTCGGCGCCTTTCTCGGCGGCGTAATCGTCTGGTTGGCTTACTATCGCCACTGGGGCGAGACAGATGATCCCGGCCTCAAGTTGGCCGTCTTCTCCACCGGTCCCGCCATTCGCGACCCCTTGTGGAACAGCGTCACTGAAATCATCGGGACGTTCGCGCTCGTTCTGGGAGTCATCGCCATCTTCAACATTGCCGATGCCCCGACGATGGCCGGTATCCCGGTCGATGGTCTGGGCCCCTTCATCGTGGGCTCACTCGTCTGGGGGATTGGCCTGTCGCTTGGTGGCCCCACGGGATACGCCATCAATCCCGCCCGTGACCTTGGCCCTCGCATTGCGCATCAGATCTTGCCGATCCCGGGTAAAGGCGACTCCGACTGGGGATACGGATGGGTTCCTGTGGTTGCCCCCTTGATCGGTGGCGCCATCGCCGGGTTAATTGCTCTTCTCGCGCGATAAGACACGCAACGTCATGGCAAGGGCAGTGCAGATCACTGCCCTTTCCTAATTACTGACCTGTACAGTAACTCTTACTCTCCGGAAAAGGGAATAAGAGAAGGAAGGAGTACTGGCAATGAAGAAGCTAATCAATGCCGTTGACGACGTCGTGCTGGAGCAACTCCAGGGGATGGCCATAGCGCATCCTGAACACCTCAATGTACACTTCGATCCCAACTACGTTTATCGCGCCGACGCCCCCGTCTCTGGCAAGGTTGCCATTGTCTCTGGTGGTGGCAGCGGTCACGAACCAATGCACGGCGGCTTTGTCGGAATGGGGATGTTGGACGGAGCCTGCCCGGGTGAAGTGTTCACCTCACCTACACCGGATCAGATGTACGAGTGCGCCAAAGCGGTTGACAGCGGCGAAGGGGTGCTTTTCATCGTCAAGAACTATACGGGCGACGTGCTGAACTTTGAGACCGCCGCCGAGCTGGCTCACGCCGACGGCATCAAGGTACAGACGATCCTCATCGACGACGACGTCGCGGTCAAGGACAGCCTTTACACGGCCGGACGGCGCGGCGTGGGCACCACAGTGTTGGCCGAAAAGATCGTCGGCGCTGCCGCCGAAGCGGGCTATAGCCTGGAACAGTGCGCGGATCTTTGCCGCAAGGTTAATCAGTACGGCCGTTCCATGGGTATGGCCCTCACCTCCTGCATCGTTCCCGCGGCTGGCAAACCGACGTTTGACCTTGGCGAGAACGAGATAGAGATCGGCATCGGCATTCACGGCGAACCCGGCCAGAAGCGTATGGAAATGCGCGAGGCGGACGAGATCACCGAAATGCTGGCGCTGGAAATTATCGACGACGGTCCATATACGCGCACGGTGCGCGAGTGGAACAACGAAGACGGTGAGTGGTTCGATCGTGAGATCACCGACGAACCGTTCCAATCTGGCGATCAGGTCATCGCCTTTGTCAATAGCATGGGTGGAACGCCGGTTTCCGAACTTTACACTGTCTATGATAAACTCGCGGAAATCTGTGAAGACAAAGGGCTGACCATTGCCCGCAACCTCGTTGGCGCTTACATCACCTCATTGGAAATGCAGGGCATGTCAATTACCCTGCTGAAAGCCGACGACGAAATCCTGAAGTTCTGGGACGCACCCGTCAACACGCCCGGGCTGCGATGGGGCGCCTAAGAGGGGTCAGAGGGCTCAGGGAGTCATCTCTTTCCCTTCTGCAGCGCTGAGGAGAAATTCAATCCAAGATGGCAACTAAAGAACAGATTGTTCAATGGCTGAAGAACCTTGCCGAGGTGCTTATCGAAAACAAAGAGTACCTGACACAGCTTGATTCCGCCATCGGCGACGCCGATCATGGCATCAACATGAAACGGGGCTTCGACCGCGTCATGGAAAAGCTACCCACAGTCGCCGACCAGGACATCGGTAGCATCCTGAAAACAACAGGCATGACCCTGATCTCCAGCGTTGGCGGCGCCAGTGGCCCGCTCTATGGCACCTTCTTCATGCGTGGCGGCATGGCTGCCGCCGCGAAGGAAGAACTGACCGGTGAGGACCTCGTGGCGCTGTTACAGGCCGGCGTTGACGGCATCATCCAGCGCGGGCGCGCACAGCCCGGCGACAAGACCATGGTGGATGCCTGGCTACCGGCTCTGGAAGCGATGAAGGACTCCCTCGACAATGAAAACGATACCATCGCGGCTCTGGAAGCGGCTGTCGAAGCCGCCGAACAAGGCATGCAGGATACCATTCCCCTTCAGGCGAAGAAGGGACGGGCCAGCTACCTTGGTGAACGCAGCATTGGCCATCAGGATCCCGGCGCTACCTCGTCGTATCTCATGCTTAAATCGTTGTTGGATACACTTAAACAGAAATAGATGATGGCGGCTTCGACCGCCCACCAGTATACCTGCAAGGAGTAGGTAAACAATGGCTAAATATGTAGCAGCAGTAGATCAGGGTACCACCAGTACCCGTTGTATGCTCTTTAATCACAGTGGTGGCGTGGTGAGCGTCGCCCAGAAGGAACACGAGCAAATCTACCCCCAGGCTGGCTGGGTAGAGCACGATCCCATGGAGATCTGGGAGCGCAGCCAGGAGGTGGTTAAGGAAGCAGTGGCAGCCGCCGACGCCCAGCCGGGCGACATCGCCGCGGTGGGTATCACCAACCAGCGCGAAACAACCGTCGTCTGGGACAAAAACACGGGTAAACCGTACTACAACGCCATCGTATGGCAGGACACGCGGACTGACCGCATAATCAACCGGCTTGGTCGAGATGGTGGACAGGAGCGTTTCCGGCCCAAAGTCGGCCTCCCCCTGGCAACCTACTTCTCCGGCCCCAAAGTAATGTGGATTCTGGAGAATGTAGACGGTGTGCGCGAGGCAGCAGAAAGCGGAGACGCCATCTTTGGCAACATCGATACCTGGCTCATCTGGTGGCTGACCGGCGGACCCGATGGCGGCAGCCACGTCACCGATGTGACCAACGCCAGCCGCACGATGCTCATGAACCTGGAAACCCTGGATTGGGATGATGAAATCCTGCAGGCCATGAACATCCCGCGGCAGATGATGCCGCGCATCGTGCCCTCTAGCGATCCCGAGACCTGGGGTAACACAAAGGAAGATGGTCCCTTCGGCGAAGCTATTCCCGTTAGTGGCGATCTCGGCGACCAGCAGGCGGCTCTCGTAGGCCAGACGTGTTACAGCGTCGGCGAGGCCAAGAACACTTATGGCACCGGCTGCTTCATGCTCATCAACACAGGCACCAAGCCGGTCCCCTCAGAAAGCGGCCTACTCACGACGCTGGGCTACAAAATCGGCGACCGTCCTGCCGTTTATGCCCTGGAAGGCTCCATCGCCATCACCGGCGCCCTCGTGCAGTGGCTGCGCGACAACCTCAACTTCTATGACTTCTCGCACCACATTGAGGACTATGCCCAAGAGGTGGACGACGCCGGCGGCATCTACTTCGTACCGGCCTTCTCGGGCCTCTTCGCTCCCTATTGGCAGTCCGACGCCCGCGGCGTCATCGTGGGCCTGACCCGCTACATCAACAAGAACCACATCGCTCGCGCTGCGCTGGAGGCAACCGCTTACCAGACGCGCGAAGTGCTCGATGCCATGGAGAAGGATTCCGGCGTCGAACTGAAAGCGTTGAAGGTTGATGGCGGTATGGTCTACAATGAACTGCTGATGCAGTTCCAGGCAGACATCCTGGGCGTTCCCGTTATCCGCCCGGTGGTATCTGAAACAACCGCCCTCGGCGCGGCCTACGCTGCCGGCCTGGCTGTTGGATTCTGGAATGATCTGGAAGACCTGCGCGAGAACTGGCAGATTGCCAAGACCTGGGAGCCGGAGATGGGCGCCGACGAACGGCAGAAGCTCTACAAGGGCTGGCTCAAGGCCGTTCAGCGCACCATGAACTGGGTAGAGAACGACGAAGACTAACGTCGACGACGTACGATGGGCGCTTTTCTCACAGAGCGCCATCGCCATCACCACAAGAGAAGGAAGGTAGGATCTGGAGCCGTTCCCGCTGCACGCAACGGATCCTACCTTCAAACTCTGGGTAGCCACCAATGGAAACGTTTCACGCTTTGATAATTGGAGGAGGCGGCACTGGCGCAGCCGTAGCGCATGATCTGGCGCTGCGCGGGCTGCAGGTGACGTTGCTCGAGCGTGGCGAAGTGACCTCCGGAACCACGGGACGCCACCATGGCCTGTTACACAGTGGCGCGCGCTACGCGGTGAAAGATCAGGAGTCGGCGATCGAGTGTATCGAGGAGAATGAGATCCTGCGCCGTATCGCCCCTGGCTCCTTTGAAGAAAACGACGGCCTCTTCGTGGCCATCACCGACGAAGACGTCGAATATGGGCACCAGCTGTTGGAAGGGTGCGGCGAATGCGGCATCCCCACGCAACGGCTCACCGGAAGGGAAGCGCGGGAGCTGGAACCCAACCTCAGCCCCGAGACGAAAATGGCTGTGCGCATCCCCGACGCCACAATGGACGCCATGCGCCTACCCCTGCGCTTCTTCGCCACGGCCAAACAGAATGGCGCGGTGATTAAGCCTTATCATGAAGTGCAGGACATCATCATCCGCCAGGGCGTGGCCACCGGCGTGCACACCATCGACCATACCAGCGATCGCTCCTATGAGATAGGCGCGGACATCATCATCAACGCCGCCGGACCCTGGTCTGGACAGATCGCGGACATGGCCGGCGTCGAAGTCCCTATCCGGCCCTCACCCGGCGTCATGCTGGCGCTTGAAGGTCGCCTCTGCAACATGGTCATCAACCGTATGACGCCCTCCGGAGATGGAGACATTATCGTGCCCCAACGCGGGCTCTCGGTTGTCGGCACAAGTTCCTGGGTGGTCGACGACCCCGACGACCTGGGGCTCCCGAAAGACCACGTGCAACTGATGTATGAAGAGGGCTCGAAGTTGATTCCCCTGGTCAATCAGGCGCCGTTCCGCGCGGCCTGGTCCGCCGCTCGCCCTCTGATCGGCCCGCGAAAGGCCGACGCCGACAGCGGGCGCGAGCTAAGCCGCACATTTAAATGTTTTGACCATGCTGTCGAAGGAGTTGAAGGTTTTGTGACCATCACCGGCGGCAAGGCAACCACGCTGCGTGGTATGGCCGAGGCCACTGCCGACGTTATCGTCGATAAGCTGGGAATCGATGCTCCCTGCCGCACACGAGACCTCGTGCTTCTTCCCTTCGAAGCGTATTACGCCTGAGAGAAAGCGCTAATGGCTCAGAAAGAGATCAAGTTTCGTGTGTTTCGTTACAAACAGGGCGATGAGTCCGGACACCGTGACACGTTTACGGTCACCGTCGATGAGGACACCACCGTCCTGGTGGCGCTACAGGATATCCGTCGTGACCAGGACAGCACGCTGACTTTACGGCATTCCTGTCACCATGCCTCGTGCGGTACCTGCGCCATGATGATCAACGGTCGCGAAGAGTTATCCTGTGTGGTGAAAGCTCTGGAGCTGGGCACGGACACCATTGTGGTGGAGCCTTTGCGCAACATCCCGCTGATCAGCGACCTGGTGGTGGACATGAACGATTTCTACGATCGGCTCAACCCCGCCGGACGTCCCTACGTTCGCCAGAGCGAGTATCTAACGCAGGCAAAGATCCCCGATGATATCGAGGGTTATACGCGCTACGAAAATTGTATAGAATGTGGCGCCTGTGTCTCGGCCTGCCCTATCATGGGCACAGACCATGAGTATTACGGGCCGGCGGCGCTTGCCGCTGCCTGGCGCGTGGTCGAAGAACCGCGCGGCCGAGATCCTCAGGCCGCCCTGCAATGGGTTGACAACGAAAAGGGTTGCTGGCGGTGCCACGTGGCCTATGAGTGTACGGAGGTATGCCCAACCGGTGTTGATCCGGGTGGTAAGATCATGTTCCTACGCCGCGAACTGACCAAACAGAAGTTCCGACGACTGTTTTCTTTTGGACGCGGGTAAGCCATTCGCGCTGATTCCCCAAGGAGAGAGTTTCGTGGAAGACGTACAGAACACAGAACAGGTGAAGAGAGTACGACCAAAGCGCCCTCTCCAGGCCTGGTTTGACGTGCGCCGCGACCGAGTTGGTTCCTGGGCTTTTGCCCTCAACCGCCTGACGGGACTGGGATTGACCCTCTATCTGTTCATTCATCTGGCGGTGCTCAGCCTCCTGGCGGGCGGAGAGGAGAATTGGGACGCTTTTCTGGAGCTGGCCCGCTCCCCCCTATACCTGACGCTTGACGTGATTCTCATCTTCGGCATTCTGTTCCACGGCTTGAACGGTCTGCGGGTGGCGTTGGTGGGGATGGGCGTTGGGGCGCGGCAACACCGCACGTTGTTCTGGATTTTATCAGCCATTGGACTGGTGCTCTTGCTGATCAGCGCCTGGTTGGTCTTCACCATATAGGAGCCTGAAAATGGAAGGAATGATGGCAGACAGACAGGCACAGATGACAAGAAACAGTCCGGCCGGCGCGCTCTGGCTGATCCAGGCCTTCAGCGGCGTGCTCCTGATCCCCCTCCTTCTATTGCACATGGTGGCGCACCACTTCGTCGTAGAGGGTGGCTTGCGCAACTTCCAGCAGGTAATCGACTACGTCTCGAACCCGGCCATCTTCGTGATTACGATCATTTTCCTGATCGTCGTCACCATCCACGCCATGCTTGGTTTGCGAGCCATTATCATGGACCTCAACCTCAGTCAGGGCACACAGCGCGTCGTAGATTGGATCTTGATCGTGGTCAGCATTGGCGCCATCGTCTATGGCATCTGGCTTGAGATAACCATTGTAAACCTGTAGATGACGAACGCGAGGTAATCTGCATGCCGGGTGCGTAACGCAATGACCGATTTCCAATCCAGATAATCTTCGATTCAATGTGAGGCAGCTTTGGTAAGCATAGTAATAGTGTCCCACAGCAGCGGCCTGGCCGAGGGAGTGCGGGAGCTGGCGAGCCAGATGGCCCAGGAAAGCGATGTGCGCATCGCCGTCGCCGGTGGAGTCGATGATGCCGAAAATCCAATTGGCACGGACGCCCTCAAGGTTCATCAGGCCATCGAAGAAGTCTACAGCGACGACGGTGTGCTGGTCCTGATGGATCTGGGCAGCGCCCTGCTTAGCGCCGAAATGGCTCTGGAATTTTTGTCGGAGGAGCAGCGGGCCAACGTGAAGCTATGCCCCGCGCCATTGGTTGAAGGCGCAGTCGCCGCCGTTGTGCAGGCGTCGGTGGGCGCCAGCCTGGACCAGGTCTGTGCCGAAGCCATGGGCGCCATGAGCGCCAAGCAGCAACAAATGCCCGAGCCGATCGTGGAGACGGCAGATAATGACCAGATGGCCGCCGGCGACTCTGAGGCGCGCCTCACGATACGCAACCGGCTGGGTCTTCACGCGCGCCCGGCAGCGCGCTTCGTAGCCACCGCCAACCGTTTCGAAGCAGCCATTACCGTGCGCAAAGACCAGCGCTCGGCCAACGCCAAGAGCATCAACCAGGTAGCCACGCTCGGCGCGCGGCAGGGAGATGAAATCGTCGTCTCTGCCGCCGGACCCGATGCAGCCGACGCCGTGGCCCAACTCGAAGCGCTCGTAGAGGATAAGTTTGGCGAAGAAGAACAGGAACTGGAGGCGAGACAGCCAGAACCAGAATCTGCACCCACCGCACCAGACGTCACAGAGGCTGGCGTACTTACCGGTATCCCTGCCTCGCCGGGTATTGCCATCGGCCCGGCCGTACACTACCGGCAGCAGCTACCGGAGGTACACACGCGCCAGGTGAACGACACCTCTGCAGAATGGCAGGCGCTGCTCGCCGCCATCAAGGAAGCACAGAGCGAACTTCAGGCACTGCAGGAGCGAGTAACCAGCCTGGGTGACAAAGCCGAAGCCGATATCTTCGACGCGCACGCGCTGATCCTCGACGATCCCGACCTACTAGATGCCGTTCGCCGGCACATCTTTGAGGAAAAGTTAAACGCCGCAGCAGCGTGGCAACAGGAAATTGAGGATGTCGCCAGGGAATACCGGGCCATTGAAGACGACTATATGCGGGCGCGCGCCGACGACGTACTTGACGCGGGACGGCGCGTCCTGCGCCACCTCCTCGATGTGGGTCCGGGCACGTTCGAATTAGAGGAACCGGCTATCATCCTCGCCGCCGACCTCACTCCTTCAGATACAGCGCAATTCGATCCTGAGCTGGTCAAAGGCATTTGTACCGAACTTGGCGGCGCCACCTCACATAGCGCCATCCTTGCCCGCGCCTACGGCATCCCCGCCGTCGTGGGCATTGGCCAGGCGCTGCAAACGTTGTCCGAGGGCCAGACGCTGGCTCTGGACGGACAAAAGGGGATTGTGTGGGTTGACCCCGATGCAGACACGCTCGGCGACCTCCAAGAGCGGCGGGCAGAATGGGAGGAGCGAGAAGAAAAAGCGAGAGCCGAAAGCCAGGCGCCGGCTGTCACACGTGACGGCCAACGCATAGAAGTGGCAGCTAACATCGGCGGACGACGCGATGCGGACGTGGCCCTGGACTACGGGGCCGAGGGCGTCGGGCTGTTTCGCACCGAGTTTCTCTTTCTGGACAGAGAGGAACCACCGTCAGAAGAAGAGCAATTTGAGGTGTATAGCGGCGTCGCCGCCGCCATGGGTCAGCGCCCGATCATTATCCGCACGCTGGATGTTGGTGGAGACAAGCCCCTGCCCTATCTGCCCACGGGACAGGAAGAGAACCCCTTCCTCGGCTGGCGCGGTCTCCGCTTTTGCCTGGATCGACCTGACATCTTCATGCCACAGCTACGCGCTATCTTGCGCGCGGCCCACGAACATAATGTCAAGTTGATGCTTCCCATGGTCAGCACGCTACAGGAAATCAGGGCCGCACGCGCGCTGCTGGACGACGCCAAGGCACAGCTTCGTGAAGAGGATCTCCCCTTCGACGCCGAAATAGCGGTCGGAATCATGATCGAGGTTCCCGCCGCCGTGAGCATCAGCGATCAACTGGCCCAAGAAGTGGACTTCTTCAGTATCGGCACCAACGACCTCACTCAGTACGTGATGGCGGCCGATCGTGGAAACGCGCAGGTAGCCGAGCTGGCACACGCCCTGCACCCTGCTGTGCTACGCATGGTCCAGCAGACGGTGCAGGCCGCGCACGAGGCCGGTATCTGGGTGGGCATGTGCGGCGAACTGGCCGGCAATGCGCTGGCGACGCCGCTGTTGATCGGGCTGGGGCTGGACGAGTTGAGCATGAGTGCGCCGTCTATCCCCACTGTGAAGAAGGTGATTCGAAACCTGGAGCGCGAACAGGCTCGTGAGATTGCCGCTGCGGCCCTGAAAAAAGAGAGCGCTGCCGACGTAGAGGTCTACTTACAAGGGCTACACGCCTAGTTGATGCGCCGGAACGTTACGTCAGGGTGCCTTTCGGCGTAGTAGCCCACCTCGAATTCAGAGCGGAAAAGTGCCACCAGCCGCCCATCGCTATCCTCG
>DATHSI010000326.1:0-2107 GCA_035464315.1 Candidatus Sulfomarinibacteraceae bacterium | reverse complement strand
CCAGCGTCTCCGTATCTATGACACTGACAAAGACGTCACTGCTGTGTCCCAGGTAGCTCAGCGCCTCGTCAGGGCTGAAGCTGTTCACGATGACGCCCTCGCCGGCCGGCACGCGTTCGATCACCTCTAACGTGGTTGCGTCGAGGACCAGGTTGGCGTTGGTATTGCGCTCCTGGACCCACACCTGGTCTTTCGTCGTGGCCGCCGTGAGCATGAAGGGGCGCGTGTCGGCCTCCCCCTCATAAACGGTGAGCGGCTCCAGCGTCTCGCTGTCCAGCGCCAGCACAGTGTCACCGTTGTCCGTCGGTACGAAAACGCGCTCGACGCCGTCTGCGCCTACGGCAACGTCCACGTCGCAAGCCACGCCGCCGTTGACGGGTATATCCTTGATTTCCAGGACCTCGCGCGTATCAATGTCGATGGCAGCCACCTGACCCGAAGCGTGTTTGCTGACGAACAGGCGGCCTTCTCGGGATGGTTTGCCGATGTACAGTGTCACCTCATCCGTGCCCAGGGGAATGCGGTCGGCGACTTCCAACGTCTCTAGATTCAGCAGGAGCACGGCTACCTCGTCAGTGTCGGGGTCTTTCGTTCCCAGCCACAGGTTTTCACCGTCGAAGAAGTTGTTGTCGTCGTTCCAGGTCCAGGACGTGAAGTCGGGGATGTCGGCGGTCTGGACGACCATGTGCGTGGCGGTATCAATGACGCTGACGTGCGGCGAACTGTTGCTAAAGGTATACAGGCGAACACGGGAGAGGGCCTCGGTACCGGTGGCCGTGCCATCGGCCGCAGGAGCAGCCGCCTCCGGCGTCGCCGTCGGCTCCGGGCCGCCACAGGCAACCAGAAGCAGAGCGGCGAGCAACCCTATCAAGACAAGTAGGAACTTCATTCTCATGCGATCTGTTTCTCCTGTCAGAATAGCTTTATTGTGCTGCGCGGGTGATGGTGATGAGCCACTCCGGCGAGCCTGTTTCCTCGATTTGTGTCTGGAAGCCAAGGCGCACGGCCTGCGTGGGGATCGTTTCCAGCGCGGGCGCGTGGTCGGTAACCACCTGCAATCCTTCCGCTTCCGCATTCAATTTCTTGAGCGCCTGCACCGTTTTCATCATGGGGTACGGGCAGATTTCGCCGCGGACGTCGAGTTGTTGATAAGCCATCTTCGATTCTCCTTTTCTTTAAAAGTTTACTGTATCCGTTGAATGATCTGCACGCCCAGCCAGGCGCCAATCGCCAGGAACAGGGCAAAAACCCAGCCGTTGACGGCCAGCGAGGGAATGGCCGAAAAGAAAGCGCCGATGGTGCAACCCATGGCGATGCCGGCGCCGTAGCCCATGGCCAGGCCGCCCCCTGCTGCCTGGTAGTAGCGCGTACGCTGGCGGGGCAGCCGCAGCTTGAATTCGCCGGCAAATAGTGCGCCGATGAAGGCGCCGAAAACCATGCCCCACACCAGGAAGAGCATGTGGTGCAGGAAGCCGGCGCCACCGACTTCGAGCGTGCAGCCGGGCAGGTCGGCTGCGCCGGCGAGCTGGCCCGGGCCGAAGCCCAGCCAGTTGGTGAAACCAATCGACCAGCGCGAAAGCTCACCCGTAAAGCCCCAGGGGTGCGCCGAGGTAAAGAGCATGACGTTGAGTCCGCCCAATACCGCGCCACCGACCGTGGCCGGCCACCCATGCACGAAGACGCGGCGCAGTGTGTTGTTCAGCTTGCCCGCAAATGTTTCTTCTTCACCCGGCTGGAAGGGGAGGTCGGGCATGACCAGCCCGCCGCGGCTCTCCCACCACAGCAACAGCAGGTAGACCACAAGCAAGCTGCCCAACGTGAGTATTACCGCTGCGCCGTGGCCCACGAACGCCGGCATCCAGAGGCGCGCCCCGTCGGCAATCTGTGCCTGCCACCACCAGTTCCAGGTGTAGCTGGCAGCCAGTAAGCCTAGCAAGATGCCGCCAAAGCTGACCCAGGAGGCGACGTAGCCTTCGCCCATGCGGTAGATGCTGCCGGAGACGCAGCCGCCGGCCACGACCATGCCCGCGCCAAAGAGCAGGCCGCCCAGGACCACGTGCAGGCCCAGGGGCAGCACGTTGGCTTCCTGCGGCAGCAGGCCCAGTTG
>DATHSI010000325.1:0-3990 GCA_035464315.1 Candidatus Sulfomarinibacteraceae bacterium | reverse complement strand
CGGGCGTGTTGACGCAGCGACCTTTGTGCAACATATGCTGTACGTGACGGTGAGCACCGGCGTTGGCGGCGGCTGGATCTTGAACGGGCGACCCTGGCGCGGCGCTGAGGGGATGGCGGGGGAAATCGGCCACACGGTTGTCGATCCACGGGGGCCGCGCTGTCTGTGTGGCAAACGAGGCTGCGTGGAGCGCCTGGCGTCGGGACCCTACATGGCGCAGGATGCGCGCGCGCGACTGGCGCAGGCGGACAGCGATGGAGAGATCCTGCGCCAGATGGCCGGCGGCGATCTACAACAGGTGACGGGCAAGCTGTTGTCGGCAGCGGCGCAGGCGGGAGACGCGCTGGCTCAGGCTATTCTTGACCGTGGGGCCTGGGCGCTGGGGATGGGGATCGGCAATGCGGCGAACCTGGTCAATCCTCAACGGGTGGTGTTGGGCGGTGGAGTGACCGGGGCCGGTGACCGCTGGTGGCGCCGCGTGCGAGAGACGGTGGCGCAGGTGACGTTGCCCGAGGTGCACGTGGAGGTCGTTCCCGCGGCGCTGGGTGATGACGCGCCGTTGTGGGGCGCGGTGGTTCTGGCGGAGGAGGTCGGAGGGTGGCGGTTGGAGACCGAAGCTTGATTGGAGTCCTTCCAGAGGTAGAGCAATCCGGACCGAGCAGCCAGTGTCTTGAGATGGTAAATAGGGCGCGCCTTTCTCTGGCCCGCCCTATGTTCTCTTCTTGCTGCGGTGACTCCGCTTACTGTACAGGGACGGTGTTGAGGTCGCCGCTAATCGACGTGTACCAGGCGGCCATCCAGCCCACGCGGCCCTGGTAGGTTACCTGGATCCAGTCACCGGCCTGATTGCGGGCCTGGACCGGGACGGTGGTGCCGTAGGGAAGCACGGTTAGAATCTCGTTGTTTGTGCTCGGTCCCGAGCGCAGGCGCAGATTTGCCTGTGTGGTGGCCTGGATGCCGGTAGGCGCAGGCGCGGGCTGTTCGGCCGGGGCCTCTGCGCCGCCGGGTAGGGTCAGCACCTGGCCGGAATGAATGATGTTGGGGTTGGCGATGTTGTTGGCGGCGACGATGTCGGCCACGGTGACGCCGTACTGGCGCGCGATGGCCGAAAGGGTTTCGCCCGGCTGCACAGTGTGCGTCTGCGGCGTGTCGCCAGGCGCGGGGGCAGGTTCAGGTGCGGGTTGCTGTTCGGGCGGCGGCGCCGGCTGCTGGCCGACGACGACGAGGGAAGCGTCATCCCAGTAGACGTCGTTGTGCCTCATAGGAAAGGGCGGTGCCGAATAGGTGAAGACGGTGACCCGGCTGCCCTGGGCCTGGGCCTGTACGACGAACTGCTGGTATGCGTCGTACGGTTGTTGCAGGCCAGACCAGACGATGTTGGGGCTGTAGGGGTCAGTTCCGCCATAGGGGTCGATGCCGATGCGCATATTGATCGGCGCGTTGCCGTCGGACGACGGCTCGTCGTTGTTGCTGACCCAGGCCTGGCCCCAGATGCTGAACTGTACCGTGGCATTGGCGGGGACGTTGACCTGCTGGTAGAAGCCAGCTTTGTGGGTGCGGTGGAAGGTGAAGTATTGTGCCGCCTGACCGCCCTCGCGCACGCGGTTGTGGAAGGGGGCGCCGGCCGACTTATACTCAGGGTTGGCGTCGGTGCTCTGTTCTTTGACCCACCAGGGATACCAGCCAGATGGTACCTGCACCGTGTTGCAGATGCCGTCGGGGCAATCGGCGTGTTCCTGCGCCGTGCGCGGTGTATAGGCGGAGTAGCCGCCTTCGAAACTGGGATTCTGTAGTAGATTACCGCTCTGGGCCAGCGCCGGCGGCGCCGCCAGGAGCAGTGTAACCACACAGATAAAGAGAAGGGTGTACAGCAGAGAACGATTCATCATGTTTTCTCCAGAGGTTCGTTTTGTCAACTGGCGGGGCATAGAAAAGGGCGACTGGTCGCCCGCGTGCCAGACTCTGCCCCCATCAACTACAGCAACGTTAGCAGAAAGGTGGTAGGGCTGTCAACATTAAGGGCACGCGCCTGAACAGTCATCGTCACGACGAGCCGGTGCGCCGGCGTTCCAATCACTGCCCGCGCTGTGTCTGGGACCCTTTTAGTAACGAAATGGACCGTAGTACGTTATATATAGACGAGGGACCCTGTCTCGCCCCGGAGCGGGTAGCCACTGCATTGCTCGGCGCCGACGGTAGGGAGCCCACGCAACCATAGCAGACGTCACAGCAATCAAAGGGTAGGTGCAGTATATCATGGTGCGAGTCTTAATCGCGGATGATCATCATTTTGTGCGGAAAGGGTTGCGGCGTTTACTGGATAGCCGCCAGTGCATCGAAGTGGTTGGGGAGGCGAAGGACGGAGAGGAAACGCTGCAGTTAGCCGGAGTGCTGAAACCGGATGTGCTCATTCTGGACATAGCCATGCCGCGGATGAGCGGCATTGACGTGTTGAAGCGGTTGAGAGAGTGGGTGCACCGGCCCGCAGTCATTGTTTTATCGATGTCCAATTCGGCGGAACTGAAGCAAGAGGCTGCCTGGGCGGGCGCCGACGTTTTCCTGACCAAGGGCGGTGCGGTAGAGGAGTTGCTGCGCAGTATTAAGGAAGTGGCAGGTGAGAGCCGCCTGTCGGCGTGCGGGGAGACGTAGCGTTTCGGAGCGAAGCCGGTGGGTGATTAGAGGCTGAATTGGTGAAACCGGATGTGGCAATGGCGACACCCGGCGGCGGCGTGTGCATTTGGGTAAGCGCTTTTCTTGTGATACGGTCTTAGGTGTGTGTCGCGAGTGGCGACCAGCACAATGCATTGAGAAGAGTCGGAGCTCAAAAACAGTATGGAAGACGAACGGGAGAAATTAATCGCGCAGTTGCAGCAGACACAGGCGGCGATTGACGAACGCCTGCGCGCTGTGGCCGAACAGCAGGATTGGCAACCGGAGCCGGGGCAGTGGTCCTTTCGTTATGTGGCGGCGCACCTCGCAGCGGTGGAGAAAGATTGCATGTGGGAGCGCCTGCAGCGGATCGCCTCGGGGAGCGAACCGCACTTTGAGTATTATGAGAATACGGGGTGGGATTTCAGCCAACAGGAGCTGACGGCGTCGCTGGAGACGTGGCGCCGGCGGCGCGAGGAGAGCTTGGCCTTTGTGCGCGCTCTGCTGCCCGAAGCGCTCTCCTTGGAAGGCACGCATGCCGCGTTCGGTACGATTACGGTGCAGGACGTCATGCGCATTATTCTGGAGCATGATCAGGAGCACCTGGCGGAGTTGGACGAGGCATTGGAAGCGTTTGCGGGCGACACACGCCGGGAGTAAGCGATGGCGTGGCATGTACAGTAATTGTGCATGCCCTTTTTGTGTGTTAAAATATCATCACATGCTGATATGATGTGGCATCAGGGAGAGTTTATATGTTACTGGCTGCCAATCAGTCGGAATTGACCGTAAAGGCGAAGTTGTTTCGCGGCTTCAGTGATCCTTCGCGCCTGAGTATTCTGGAGGCGTTGCGCTCGCAGCCGCTGACCGTGGGCGAGATCGTAGAGGCCACGGGCCTCTCGCAATCGAACACGTCAAATCACCTGGCCTGTTTGCGAGACTGTGGGCTGGTGCTTGCGGAGCAACAGGGCCGTTATGTAAGTTACCGGCTGAGTGACGACCGCGTTCACGAGCTGCTGAGTCTGGCGGAGTCGCTCTTGGCCGACGTGGCGCGCGGCGTCTACGAATGCACGCGGTATGAGGTTAGCGAGCGGATCAGGTAAGTTATGGAAACTGAAGAAACGATGGAACTGCCCATTAAGGGCATGGATTGCGCGCAGTGCGCGTCGCACGTCAAGAAGGCTCTGGAAACGGTGCCCGGCGTGGCCTCCGCCGACGTCTTGCTGGCGGCGGAGAAAGCCGTCTTGCGCCTGGACGAGCGGCGCATGGAGCGCACAGCGCTGCAACGGGCGGTGGAAAAGGCGGGCTATAGCCTCGGCGAGGGCGCCCGGTCGGGCCAGG
>DATHSI010000324.1:0-46258 GCA_035464315.1 Candidatus Sulfomarinibacteraceae bacterium | reverse complement strand
TTTCTCGGGCTGCTCGTTCTGCTGGAATACCTGGCACCGGGAATGCCCTACACGCCTGTGCATGTCTCACCCTTCTACACCGATTATCTGGATACTGTCCCCGACGACGTGGCGCTGGCAATCGTGCCCACCGGGCGGGATGAGGGCAAGCACTACCTCTTCGACCAGACCTTTCACGGGCATAAGATTACGAGCGGCGTTGTTTCGAGGCCTTCGCGGGAAACATTTGCCTTCATTGAGGACAACGACCTGCTCCGCGCCGGCGCGTCCGACCGGGAACCGGCGCCAATCCCCGCAGACTTGAGCCCATCGCTACAGGAACTGGCCCGATACAACATCGGCTACCTCATCATCGATAAGCGGTTCGACCTCGACGCCGAAACGTGGCGCACAGCGCTTGGCGGGCAACCGGTCTATGAAGATGATCTGTTGCTGGTCTATCAAATTGACCAGGCACACGCCGGCGAACACAGCCAGTGACCGACCTTTACGATCCGTGACTCTCCTCCCCCACTCCGGGCTTCCCTGCCTTACGCTCATTTCAGGCGCCCCCTCTCCACCCTCACCCCAGCGGAATCGGCTCTCCCATCACCGGCGGCGGTTTCTCCACGGCCACGTCCACCACGGCGCGCAGCAGGGCCGCCAGCTCGCGGTTGCGCCACCAGGCCATCGAGCGCTCGCGGTACTGGCGGCGGTCGGCGACCACGCCCACCGCTTCCAGGCCCAACTGGTCGCAGGTGAACAGCGCCCGCGACAGGTGGAACTCCTGCGTCACCAGCACCACGCGTTCCAGGTGGAAAATGTGCCGGGCGCGGTAGCAGGTGTCGTAGGTGCGCCGCCCCCCGTAGTCCGGCTGTATGGCCCCGGCAGGCACGCCGCGCGCCTCGGCGTAGGCCACCATGCTGTCCGGCTCGTTGTAATCCAGGCTCTGGCCATCCCCGCTCAGCAGCAGGCGCTGCACCTTGCCCTCGTGGTACAGGGCGATGGCCGTGTCCATGCGGTCGCGCAGCACAGGGCTCAGACGGCCGCCGCGGTAGACGGCCGCGCCAAAGACGATGGCTGCCTGTTGTGGCTCCACTTCCTGCGGTTCATAGATGCGCTGTCCGTAGCTGCGCTCCACCCACGTTCGCAACACGTACGGCGAAGCCACCAGACCTGCAGCAGTCAGGAGCAGAAACAGGCACCCTTTCCAACGACGTCTCATTCGCCTATCTTACTAAGTGCAGTTGCACTTTTCCATTGGAAATTAGAAAGCGCAAAGCTGACGTGCAACTGCCTGATAAGTACGCTATAAAGCGAGTTCATTCCCAACGAATTTCTGTAAGCGTACTTAAAAGGGCGGTGTATCACCCATCAGGGGCGCCGGTCGCTGCAGGGTGACGTCAAACACAGCCAGCACCAGGGCCAGCAGCTCGCGATTGTTCAGCCAGGCCAGCGCTCGCGGATGATAGGCGCGGCGGTCGGCGACGACGCCCACGGCCTGCACGCCAAGCCGGTCACAGGTATATAACGCCCGCAGCAGGTGGAACTCCTGCGTCACCAGGATCGCTTCCTCCAGCTGGAAATTGTAGCGGGCGCGGTAACACGTGTGGTACGTGCGGTGCCCGCCGTAGTCCGGCTGCAATGCCTCCGGGGGCACGTTGCGCGCCAGGGCGTAGTCCAGCATGCGGCCCGGCTCATTATACTGCGGGCTGTGGTTGACGCCGCTTAAGAGCAGGCGCTCCACTTTGCCCTGCTCGTAGAGCTCGATGGCCGTGTCCATGCGGTCGCGCAACAGCGGGCCCATCTGTCCGCTGCGGTCGATGGCCGCGCCGAAGACGATGGCCACCCGCATGGGTGTCACCTCTTCCGGCTCATAGACGTGTTGGCCGTAGCTAGTTACCACCAGCCCCCGCAGCAGGAAGGGTATAATCACCAGAGCCGCGATCACTAGCAATACCGCCCGAGCATCAGTTGGTAATCGTTCTCTGGAAGCTCTCACCCGTTGGCCGGCCACGCCGTTTACGTCGTTCGCTGCAATCATTGTCTGCTTTTCCTGGGTTTACCGTTACCCTACCAATTACATTTTACACGCCCAGGCTTTCCCCGTCCCTTTCTTTTCGGCCAGACAACCCTAATCTCCTATTCACCCCTCACGACACGCCTCTGGTCGCAGATTCCCCCGCGTTCTAACCCTGAGATGAAAACACAGCAGCCCGGGCGCTGTTTCTACCGGCGTCTGGAATCCGGTTGGGGAGCACTAAAAGTTTGTGAGTTGCTGTGGCCGGTGTCCTCACCGCGCCACCTGGCGGGCGCGGGGAGGACACCGGCCCGATCACAACATTTTCGCACTCCCATCCGGTTGCAGAGACTTGACAGGAAAATAGGGAAGCTTACAATTGATACGAAATATCATGATACAAAATATCAGCAATTGGAGTATATCTTGGTCCGGCTAAAAAAGCGAATCAGTCGTGGACGAATTGCCCTGGCGACGGCGCTGCTGCTGGCCCTGCTGCTGGCTGTGGCCTGTGCGGGCGGCGGAGCCGGGGATAATGGCAGCGCGAGCGAGCAGGCGGGCGACGCAGACTCCCACATGCTGTCCCTGCCGCAGGCCGAGGTTTTGGTCACAGACGGCGAACAACTGCGGGTGGTGGCCACGACCAGCATTGTGGGTGACGTGGTGCGCAACGTGGGCGGCGACCTCATCGACCTCGCGGTGCTCATGGGTCCGGGCCAGGATCCGCACAGCTACGAACCGGCGGCGGCGGACCTGACGGCGGCGGCGCGGGCGCATGTCATTTTCGTGCACGGCTGGGACCTGGAGGAAGGGCTGCGCGACGATTTGAGCCGCGTGTCTGAGGGCGCGCTCATCGTGCCTGTGGCCGCCAACATCGAGCCTCTGGTCAGAGGTGAGGAAGACGATGGTGATGAGCACGAGGACGACGACGAGCACGGGCCTGCCGATCCGCATACGTGGCTTGATCCACAGCTGGTGGTACAGTGGGTGGACAATATTGAGTCAATCCTTGCTGCCGCAGATCCGGCAAACGGCGAGGCGTACGCGGCCAACGCCGGCGCGTACCGCGAGGAGCTGGCGGCGCTGATTGCCACCTACGACGAGCAATTGGCCCAGATTCCACCCCAACGCCGCAAACTGGTGACCAACCACGACGCGCTGGCCTACTTTGCAAAGGCGTATGATTTTGAGGTGGTGGGCACGGTGATCCCCGGCAGCAGCACCCTGGCGGAACCGTCGGCCAGCGGCCTTGCCGGCCTGGTGCGCGACATGGAGCAGGCGGGCGTGTGTACGATCTTTACCGAAACGACGGTCAGCGCCCAGCTGGCGCAAACGGCGGCGGACGAGCTGACCACTTGCGACGAGGTGCAGGTAGTGCCGCTGTATACCGGGGCCATCGGCGACGCAGAGAGCGGCGCCGGCAGCTATATCGAGATGATGCGCGCCAACGTCGAGGCCATTGTGCAGGGGTTAGGGCAGTGATCACGAAATCCTCCCGGAGGTTCGTCTCAGCGCTTCCGAGAGGGTGCGCTTAAATAGAAGGGAACCCTCCCGGAGGTTTTGGAACCTCCGGGAGGGTGAGCGTCAGTAGAAGGACAACACCTATGGAAACATTATCAACCTTACGTTCGCGCGGCGTGCGGCACGAGCCACAGGCGCCGCTGCTAACCGTATCCGGCGTCAGTCTGGCGTATATACCCGCGACTCCCGGCGGCTTTCGTAATGGCCCGAATGGGCCGGAGAAGAAATACGCGCTGCAGGATGTCAGCTTCGAGCTGGCGGGCGGCGAGCGCGTGGCCGTCGTGGGACCGAACGGCGCGGGCAAGAGCACACTGTTCAAGATCATCGCCGGCACGTTGGAACCGGATGAGGGCGAAATTCAGGTCTCCGGCCACGAGCCGGGCCGCCACATCTGCATCGCCTACGTCCCCCAGCGCAATCAGATCGACTGGACGTTCCCCGTCACCGTCGAGGACGTGGTAATGATGGGCCGTATCGGTCAGATCGGCCTTTTCCGCCGGCCAAAGAAAGGGGATTGGGAAATCGTGCGCGCCAGTCTGGAGCGCGTGGACGCCATCCATTTGGCCGCAAAACAGATCGGAGCGTTGTCCGGCGGGCAGCAACAGCGGGTGTTCATCGCCCGCGCTCTGGCGCAGCAGGCCGAGCTTCTGCTGCTGGACGAGCCCTTCACGGGCCTGGACGCGCCGGGCCAGGAAGCGATTTTCCGCGTGTTGGAACAGCTCCACGAGGATGGCGTGACCTATATGGTCGCTACCCACGATCTGAACCTAGCCGCGGAGCGCTTCGACCGCGTCATGCTACTCAACAAAACAGTCGTCGCCTTCGGACCGCCGGGGGCAGCGCTGACGTCGCAAAACCTGATCCGCGCCTACGGCGGGCACATGCACGTGCTCGGCGACGAAGGCGGCCCCATGGTACTGACTGATACCTGTTGCGCCGGTGAAGACGAAGCAGAAATCATGGTGCGGCGGTGATCCTGATGACCCTTTACGAATGGCTTGCTGCCCCCCTGAGTTACAACTTCATGGTGCGCGCGCTGCTTGCCGCGGTCATGGTGGGCCTCGTCTGCTCCATTCTGGGCACCTATGTCGTCCTGCGCGGCATGGCCTTTCTGGGCGATGCGCTGGCGCACACCATTTTGCCCGGCGTCGTCGTGGCCTTTCTGCTGGGCTGGCCCCTGGCCGTCGGCGCCCTGATTATGGGCGTGCTCACTGCGCTGGGCATCGGCGCGCTCAGCAGCCAGGGCATGTTGAAGGAGGACACGGCCATCGGCATCATCTTCGCCGCATCCTTTGCCCTGGGGGTGGCCCTGCTCTCTGGCGTAGGCAACTACACGGTGGATCTGGCCCATTTTCTATTCGGCAACTTGCTGGGCGTCTCCCAGGCCGATCTGTGGCTGATTCTGGGCCTGGGCGCCGTCGTGCTGCTGCTGGTGGCCCTCTTCTACAAAGAGTTCCTCGTCATTTCCTTTGACATGACCCTGGCCCGCACGTTGCGCCTGCCCACCACATTTCTGCGCTACCTGTTGCTGATTCTGATCACCATTACCATCGTCGTGGCCCTGCAGGTGGTGGGCATCGCCCTCATCCTGGCCATCCTGGTGACCCCGGCAGCGGCTGCCTCCCTGCTCACGCGCCGCCTGCCGTCGATGATGGCCGTCAGCGCCCTCATCGGCGTACTCTCCGGCGTCAGCGGCCTCTACATCTCTTACTATCTCAACATCGCCTCCGGACCGGCCGTGGTGCTGGCGGCGACGGCCATTTTCGCCGTCGTTTTTCTCTTCGCGCCCGGTCGCGGGCTGGTCTGGCGGCATTAAAAAGGTCGAAATCCATGAACAACCAGGTCGACAAACTGAGCAACGCGATCAAGAAAAACGGCCACCGTCTGACCCAGGCGCGCAAGGCCATTCTGCAGGCGCTGGCCTATAGCGGCGGGCACGTCAGCGCCGACGATCTCGTGGACATAGTGCACCAGGACACGCCCGGCGTCGGCCGCATGACGGTTTATCGCACCCTGGACCTGCTCCTGGAGCTGGGCCTCATCCGTCCCATCTATCAGGGCACCGGCGCCGCGCACTACGTGATCATGGACGAGGGCCATCACCACCACCTGATCTGCTCCCAGTGTGACCGCGTCTTCGAGTTTGACGATTGCGCCGTGCAGGATCTGATGAAGGCCATCGCCGACCGCTTCGATTTCGAGATTCAGGGCCACCTACTGGAGTTTTACGGCCTGTGCCCCAACTGCCATGCCCGAGGCTAAACAACCGCTACAGCCTGCCGCAGACTCAGAAAGGAGCGCCGGCAGAACGCACCTGCCCATCCTCTTTTTTCTCGTCGCCGCCGCCCTTCTGCTGGCTACCATCCTCTACCTGTGGTATGGAAACACAACAGGCGCCACACCGCCCGAGCAGGCGCAAATCCTATACCTGAATTGGGATGAGCAGGACGCGCCGCAGTTATACGCCGCGTCCCTTTCGGGCGAGCCGCCGCGGGCGCTCACCGACGCCGGCATGGGCCTCGCCGGCTATGCCGTGGCCCCCGACGGAAGCGCCATCGCCTACACGACCAACGCCGGGGCCGGCGGCAACAGCGTGTGGGTGGTAGACCGTAACGGCGGCAACGCGCGGCAGATTCTGAACTGCGCCGGCACTGTCTGCGCCGGCCTGGTGTGGGCACCGGACGGGCGGCGGCTGGTGTACGAGCGCCACGAGCCGCCCGCCAATGGCGCGGGGCAGGGGCAGAGCGAACTGTGGTGGCTGGAGCCGGCGACGGGTGAGACGAGGCCCGTCTTCGCCGCCGAGCACGCTTCCGCGGTCAGCGCCGGCTTCTCGGCGAACGGTCACTGGCTCAGCGCCGTTCTGCCCGACGAGGAAGTGACCCGCCTGCATAACCTGGAGACGGGCGACAGCGTGAGCATCCCCAATGAGGTGGCCGCGGCGCCGGCCTGGCACCCTGCCGACGAGCGATTGGTAAGCGCCAACATCGAATATCAGGGCGAGCAGTTCGCCGTCCACCTCTACCACGTCGCGGTGCAGGACGGCGTAATGACGCCCATCAGCGACCAGATGGAAACCGACGACGGGTCCCCGGCCTGGTCCCCCGATGGCCGGCAGCTGGCCTTTGGCCGCCGCATTCCACGCGCCCACATCGGCCGCCAGATCTGGGTCATGGAGGCCGACGGCAGCCAAAGCCGCCAACTGACCTCGGACCCTGAGAGCAACTTCGGCCCGCCGCGCTGGTCGCCCGATGGTCGCTGGTTGCTGGTCCAGCGCTATCTGATCAACCAGCCGGCCGACCGGCCCAGCATCTGGCTCCTGGAAGTGGACGGCGGGGAGCTGCGACAGGCAGCCCCGGCGGGCTTCGCGCCGGCATGGCTGCCGTAGCGCTCGCTGGAAAAAGACATCCGATTTCTTGGAGAAATCGGATGTCTCTCACTACGCTAATTCAAAGAGTGCTCTCGCGGCAGTAACACCGTGCGAATGGGGAACGGAATATCGATTCCCGCCTCCTCAAACGCCTCCTTGATCAGGGGAATGGCCATGTCGCTGGCCCGGAATTGCGGCGTCTGGCGTGAGTCGACCCAGTAGAACAAGGTGAAGTCAATGGAGGAGTCGCCGAAGCTTTTGAACACAACGTATGGGGCGGGATCCTTCAGGACGTGTTCCGCGCGGGCGATGGCCTCCAGCGCCGTGCGTCGCACCACATCCAGGTCGCTGTCGTAGCCCACGCCCACGTCCACGGCGACGCGTGACAGCGGGCGGCGCGAATAGTTGAGAATGGGGCTGGTGTAAACCAGGCCGTTGGGCAAGATCAGATTCTGCCCGTCCAACGTGTCAATTTCCGTCGCGCGCAGAGTGACGTCGGTCACACGGCCCCGGTATTCGTCTATAAGCACCACGTCGCCCAGATCAAAGGGGCGCTGCAGCAACAACATCAGCCCTGCCACGAAGTTCTCGCTGATATCCTTCAGAGCAAAGCCCACGGTGAAACCGATGACGCCCAGGCCGGTAATGAAAGCGGTCAGGTTGAACTCAATCTGTTGCAGCGCCGTCACGGCGACCATAACGATCAGGCTCCAATGCGCGACCTGGGTGATGACCTTGATCGCTTCCGGGTTGACCTGACGGCGTTCCAGCGCCGACTTCATCAGACGCGTGAGTACGCTGACCAGATACAGTCCGGCAATGAAGATGACCAGCGCTACCACCAACCGCGGCAGAAAGAGCACAAAGCGGGTAAGGAGCTCCTGGAGCGTTACAGATAGACCGTCAATCTGTTGTTGCATTTAGACGCCTCCTCAAGCGAGATAATCGAGTTTTGTCACCAGGCTCCCTATCATAGCTCTCTTTTCCTAGTACGACAGAAGGAATGGCATATTCATCAGGTTTGTTTACAATATCGGGGAGCTAAACCAATCTAAAGATTACATTTATCTACATTTAACGGTGACTGGATACAGTTGCACATATGAATATGCCAATTACAAGATCCAGACCACGCATAGCCACGCGAGAGGCGCCCGACTTTACGCTGCGCAGCGTAAAGCGCAATCGCGTTACTTTATCCGACTATCGCCACCGCCAACACGTCATTCTCGTATTCAATCGCGGCTTCACCTGACCATTCTGCCGCCGGCACCTGGCGCAGTTGCGCTACGACTACAATCGATTTGCACGCCTGGACACCACCATCTTCATCATCGGCCCTGAGGGGCGCGAGACCTTTGCCGAACACTGGCAACGCGAAAATTACCCCTTCGTGGGGCTGCCCGATCCCGAGAATCGCGTTGCCAATCGCTATGAGCAAGAAGTGAACCTGGACAAGCTGGGACGCCTGCCCGCTCTGGTGCTCGTGGACAAGAGCGGCGCGATTCAGTATCAGCATTACGGAGAGTCCATACGCGACGTGGCCTCCAACGAAGAGCTGGTGGCTCTGCTGCGGCGGCTGAACGGCGACGAAAACAGCAACGGCAGCCGCTGACTCTCAGGTCGCCGTGTCGCGACCAAACGAGGGGCGGCGCTTTTCCAGGAACGCTGCCAGCGCTTCCAGATGATCGGGCCGCCCCCAGAGCCTGTTGAAGAGCTCCCGCTCGTAATCCACATGTTCCTCAGGCGTCAGCTGCGGCAGGGCATGAACCAACTGCTTGAGCGCCGCCAGCGCTTCCCGGGGCAGGCGGGCCAGAGACCGGGCCCAGGCAAAGGCCGCCTCATGCACGTCATCCTCACGCGACACCACTCTGTGCAGAATGCCCAGCCGCAGCGCCTCCTGTCCTGAGAGGGCGCGCCCCGTCAGCAGCAGCTCCAGCGCGCGGCTCTGGCCCACCTGGCGCACCAGCCGCGCCGCGCCGCCCCACCCGGTCGTCAGCCCCATGTGCACCTGCGCCCACTTCAGTTGCACGTCGTCATAGCCCAGGCGCAGATCGCACGCCGTCAGCACCTCGCAACCGCCGCCCACGGCGTGTCCGTTGACGGCCGCTATGACGGGAAAGGGCAGTTCGACCAGTTGCGCCAGCGCGCCGGTCATGATGTCGTTCAGCCGCTGCCCGGCCTCCTCGTCAGGTTGCCGGGCCAGTTCCTTTAGATCGCCGCCGGAGATGAAGCTGTCACCTGTTCCCGTAATGATCAGGGCGCGCACGTCGCGCTCGCCCGCCAGCCGTGTAATATGCGCCGCAAACCGCTCCTGCGCAGCCCAGTTCAAGGCGTTGCGCGCCCGCGGGCGGTTCACGCGCAACGTGACAATCTGTTCTCGCGTCTCTACGATGATTGGTTGGCTCATGCCCCTAGTGTAACAGAAGCCGGTCCTGGCAGCCGCAAAAACAATGATCCCGTTGCCCCGCACGGACTCTCCCTCTACTATTGGTTACATATGATCGAGACAGACAGATCTCCACCGCCACGCGTCTGGCGCGTGCTTGGTATCGGCGCCGTGCTCTTGCTGGTCAGCGCCGTGGCAGCCATCAGCCTCATTTCGGCCGGCGTCTTCGACCCCCGGCCCGCCGGCCCGCAGCAGCAACGGCTGTCGCTTGACCCACTGGCGCTCTCCGCCGGCGAGCGCCGCGACCGCTGGCAGGAGGAGCTGGACGTCACTGCCCCCTTCTCCCTGCGCCTGACCGCCGCGCTGCAGGAGGGTGAAATCGATACGGCGTACGGGCTGACCGTAGGCGATCCGCAGCGCTCCCTGACCATCGCCGTGTCCCCCACGGGCTACGCCGCTGTGTGGCAGACGGACGGTGACGGTCAGGAGGAGATGCTCATGCCCTGGCAATCGTGGCCCCACGTGGCCCGGGGCCAGCAGGTCAATGAAATACAGGTTGACGTGCAGCAGGGACAGGTTACAGTGCGTGTGAATCGTGAAATTCTATGGCAGAGAGCGCTGACCAACGTGCACGGTGGCGTGGCGCTGCACGCCGAGAGTTTTGGCCAGGCGGCGACGGTCGATTTTCAGGAACTGGTACTGTTCCATGAGTAGAACGATCCAACTGAATCGTTCACGGCGCGCCTACGGCTCCAGCGGTCGGCGCGCCAGCCGCCGGGCTGCGGTCAGGAGACCGGCCCGAGCAATACAAAAAGAAATTTAGCACTAGAAGACACGAAATTCGTCGCCCTCGCATAGATCGATCTTGGCCAGGCTGATCACGGGCGCGCCGAACTTCTCCAGTCGCTCCCGCCCTTTGGCGTACACCTTCTCAATGACGCAGCCGATTCCCAGGAGCGTCGCGCCGCTCTGCTCGATCAAATTGACCAGCGCCTCAATGGTCAGCCCTGTCGCCAGAAAGTCATCGATGAGCAAGACGCGATCGTCTGCCGACAGATACTGGGGCGAGACCATCAGGCGCACCACGCCGCCCTTGGTCGGGCTGGGCGCTTCCGCCAGAAAGAACCCATCGGGCATCGTAATCGGCCGGTGCTTGCGCGCGTAGATCACGGGCACGCCCAGCGTCAGGCCCGTAGCCACTGCCGGGGCGATACCGCTGACTTCGGCCGTAATTACCCGGGTGACGCCCTCCACGCCGGCTTCGGTAAAGCGACAGGCAAAGGCCTTGCCCATCTCCATGGTCAACGCCGGATCTATCTGGTGATTAATAAAACCATCAACTTTGATAATGCCCCGCCCAATATTCTCTCCCTCCGCCCTGATGCGCTCAATTAACGCTTGCATCAGCCTCCTCACTACTCATAAACCCACTCGTCAAATAAAGAATCCAACTCACACTCACAATGCACTTCGGCCAGGTCATGCAGGCCCTCCGGGGTGGCAATATCCCAGGTGTAGTGCTCGTAATAATCGCGTAAGAAGGCGTCGTACGTCTCCTGGCCCATGGTCTGCGCCAGCGTTTCAAAGAAAAGGGGGCCGCGACCGTAGACGATGCCGCTGTACTCCGGCCCCTCGTAGGCCGCGACGGGCAAGCCAATGGGCATATCAGCCTCATTCACCGCAGCCCAACGCTGTTCCAGGGAGCGGCGGAACCCGGCTGCCGCCGCCGGACCGTGCACGTCTTCAAAGTATTTCATGGTGATGTACTGCACGAGCGACTCGTCCAGCCAGGGATCGTCAAGCTGATCGTTGCCTACCACAGCGTAAAACCACTGGTGTCCCACCTCGTGGGCCACCGTCGATTCCAGAAAACCGGCAGGGAAGCGAGACGCCGAGGGATCGTACATCTCCTTGTTAATGGCCACCACGCCCGGATACTCCACGCCCAGGGCCAGCGTCGGGGTGCTCACCACGTCGAACTCGCTGTAAGGGTAGAGCCCGATATTCTCATTGAAGCTCTGCAGAGAGGCCACGGCATACTCCAGGACGTCGCGCGAGGCCGGTTCCAGTTCCGGGAACGTATAACTGTTCACCGTCGTCTCGCCGGCTTGCGCCGTGACCACGTCAAAGCCCTCGCTGGCCGCCAGGTAGAAATCGCGCGCCGGTCCCGCAGCATAGGTTACAACCTGCTGTTGGTCCCTCTCCTCGCGCGCCACAGCCACGCCAGAGCCCACCAGTTGCAGGCCACGCGGCGCGGTCACGCGCACCACGTAGAAGCTGCTGTCGGCGTAGACCACATCCCCGCTCTCCGGCGCAATCTCTATATTCCAGCCCTCGTCGTCGAATACGGCGATCATAGGATAGAAATGCGCCAGGGCCAGGATATCTTCGCTGAACACAAAAGTTCCGTAGTTTCCGCCGCCCTCCTCCGGCACGTCCACCGTGAACGCCAGCGCAAAGACGACCGACTCCCCCGGCTGCAGCGCCGGCGTCAGAGGCACGCGCATGGCGCTGTCTGCCAGTTCGTAGCCGGGCGTCACGGGCTGTCCGTTCACGCTGAGGCTGCTGACCACCGTCCGGCCACCGGCAAGATTAGGAAAGAGGCGAAAGTAAACCTCGTCCAGAGCCACAGACTCGCGGTTGGTATAGCGCACCTCCTGCACCCCTTCCAGTTGCGTGAACGTTTCACTCAACGCCAGGTCCAGGTGATAGACGCTGGCTTCCGGCAACAGAGCCAGCGCCCGTTCCGCCGCACTGTCAATCAACCCGCTGCGATAGATCTCATCATCGGCCCAGTCCAGGTCAAACAATTGCGGCTCAGGCAACTGCGGCCGGTTGCCGGCAGGTTCCTGCGCGGTTTCCGCCGGCGGCAGCGCCGTCTCCGTCGCCGGGGCTGGCTGGGGCTCCTCTGTCGCTTGTGGTATGGCAGTGTCTACGGTCGCCGGCGTTGGGGTTGCGCTGCGGGTGGGCGTCAGGCGCTCCACCACGGCGCAGCCTGCCAGCAACAGGACGCTCAGCAAAATGAAGGTTGACAATACTCGACGGTTCATAGTGCGCCTTCCGCTCTAACGACACGCGGCCCGTCGCGGATAATACGGCCTCACGACGCTTCTAGCAAGCGCCGGGCGTCCCCCCCGTACTCTCGCTGCAGCAGCATCACGGTCACGTCGTCGAGCTGTGCCTGAGCGGCGCTAAACTGCATTACCGCCCCCAGGATTTCGTCCTGGACCAGCTGCACCGGCTGGCCCTCGCACCGTTGCACAGCGTGTAGCAACCGCTCCTCGCCGAACAACTGGTCGTTCGCGCTGTGCGCTTCTGTAATACCATCGGTGTAAAGCACCAGAAGCTGGCCCCGCGCCACCTGCACGCGCCGGGCCTCCCACGCACTCTCGGGCCACACGCCCAGCGGCATACCTGTGTTGCTCAGGGCCTCGTGCGAGCCGGCGCCGAGCAACAGGGCCGGGCTGTGACCGGCGTTGGCATACACAAATTCACCGCTCTCCGGCTGCAACACGCCATAAAAGACGGTTACAAACAGCTCGCTATTGGTGTCCGCCAGAATGCGCTCGTTAGCCGCCGCCAACACTCTGTCAGGCCGGCGCGGATAGGCATAGGCCTGCGTCCGTAACAGCGTGCGGCTCAAGGCCATGAAAAGCGCCGCGCCCATACCCTTATCGGCCACGTCGGCCACTATCAATCCCACACGCCCGTCGGGCAGCGCGATCACATCGTAGAAGTCGCCCGACGTCGTGCGCGCCGGGATCAGCGTGGCCGAGAGCTGCCAGCCGGGCAGGCGGGGTAGCTCCTCGGGCAAAAAGCTGACCTGGATCTGACGCGCGAAGGCCAATTCTTGCTGCACGCGCTCGTAGGCCAGCCGTTGCGCGTACACCTCGGAGCGGTGCAGGGTTGAGGCAATTTGCGCTGCCAGCACCTGCAGCGAGGGCAGCGACGCGGGCAGGCCCACGGCGGCGGCGTGGCTGCGGGACATCAGACAGATCCCACCCAACGGTTCGTTGCTCTCGTTGGAGAAGATGGGCGCCAGCAACAGGTTATTCAGCGCCGGCCGTCGCGGCTCCCAGGGCAGCGGCTCGCCGGCAGACAACGCCAGCGGTTCCAGGGTTGTCTCCAACCACTCCCACATGGCGCTGTCCAGCGGCGCTGCGCTTTGTGGCAGCGAGAGAAGGGTCTCTCCCGTGAAGAAACGGATTTCCGCGCGCTCGTAGTCAAACATATGCGGCAGGAAATCGGCCAACAGCTGTGACAGGTTCAGGGAATCGGCGGGGGTAGCGATGATGGCCCGTCCCAATTCCTCCAGCTGCGCCAGCTGGCGAGATTGCCGCTGGTTCATCACCGCGGCCTGGCTCAGACGCCGCGCCAGCAGGCTGGCAAGAAGGACGGCGAGCATAAAAAAGAGAAAGGCGCCCAGCCCCATCTGCGAGTAAAGCGCCGCGCCCAGGATGGCAAAGAAGGCAGGCAGCCCGCCCACGGCGAAGAAGCGCATCAACGAAACGCCGCGGCTCTCCAGCCCGGAGCGATCCGTTTGCGGTAGAAAGGCCATTTGTTGCCGGACAAAGGCCCACAACACCGCGCCGGAAAAGACAAAGTCGAACAAAATGGCCACAAACGCCGGACCTACATCCCGTAAGGCCAGCCCCGGCAAGGGCAGACGCCCGCCCAGCGCACTGTAGATCACGAGGGCGGTCAGCATGCCGATGTTGCCCGTCCACAAATTGAAGAGCAGGTTGCGCCACCAGTTCAGCGTTTGCTGGCGCGTGCGCGGGCGGGGGCGGGGCCAGATGCTGGCGAAGTAGACAAGGCGGCTGGCAAAGTGAATCCAGACAGCGGTCGGGCCCAGGATGAAGAGCGCCGAAGAGGTGACCACCATCTGTAGGTCGCTGCTGTTGTAGCTGTAGCTCCCGGCCTCCCGGCCCGTAACCTGAAAGTAGAAGAGCTTGCTGGCGAGCACACTGATAGCCAACAGGAGGAGGAAAAATGGCCAGCGCTGCTGCAGCAAGGCCACATCTGTGACCAGCACTAGCCATACCGTGCTGATTAACAACAGCGGCACACTGTAACTGATCGCCGCCAGTTCCGCCAGCAACCGCCCGCGGTCGCGCTCCGGCAGCGTGTCGATGGACGGCCACAGCCGTCGGGCCAGGGCAGCCACCGCCTCAGTCATCGCTATTCCTTGAGTTCCAGCCAGTTGTAGCCGCTGCTCACCTCCACCTTCAGCGGTACGTCCAACTCAAAGGCATCGCTCATCGTCGTCACCACCAGTTCGCGCACTGCGTCCAGCTCCGCCTCGGGCACCTCCAGCAACAGCTCGTCGTGGATCTGCAGGATCATGCGCGCGCGATAGCCGCCTTCGCGCAACTTGCGGTACAGGCGGATCATGGCGATCTTGATGATGTCCGCCGCCGTGCCCTGAATGGGATGGTTGATGGCCTCCCGTTCCGAGCGAGCCACCATCTGCCGGTTGGCGCGGCTGCGCGCCTGGAAGATGGGGAAGTAGCGCCGGCGGCCCAACAACGTCTCCACGTAGCCCTTCTCGCGCGCCCGTCGTTTGGTGCGCTCCAGGTAATCCTCGATGCCCGGGAAGCGCTCGAAATACTCTTTGATGTAATTCTCCGCCTCCGCCAGCGTCAGACCCGATTCGCGCGCCAGGCGGTAGGGGCCCATACCGTAAATCAGGCCAAAGTTGACGTTCTTGGCAAATTGCCTCTGCTGGAACGTCACTTCCTCCAAAGGCACGCCGTAGACCGCCGCCGCCGTAGCGCGGTGGATGTCCTGACCCTGCCGGAACGCCTCCAGCATAGCCTCATCCTGCGTGATGTGCGCCAGGATGCGCAGCTCCACCTGCGAATAGTCGGCAGCCAGGAAGCACCAGCCCGGCCGGGCCACAAAGCCCCGGCGTATCTGCTGGCCCACTTCCGTGCGCACGGGGATGTTCTGCAAATTGGGCGAGCTGCTGGCAATGCGCCCGGTCACCGTTCCCGTCTGGTTGAAGCTGCTGTGAATGCGACCCGTCTCCTCATTGACCAGCTCTGGCAGTGCGTCCACATACGTGCTCTTCAGTTTACCCAGCTCGCGGTACTCCAGGATCAGGTCAATGATGCTCGTCTCGTCCGCCTCGCGCAGGCTTTCCAGCACGTCCGCCGCGGTGGAATAGTAACCGCTCTTCGTCTTGCGCAGGCCGCGATGGGGCAACTTCAGCTCGTCAAATAACACCTCGCTCAACTGCTGCGTGGAGTTGACGTTGAACGGGTGGCCCGCGATCTCGAATATGCGCGCTTCCAGGTCCTGCAGCCGCTCATCCAGCTCCTGGGACATTTTGGCAAAGAAATCGCGGTCGATGGCTACCCCCTCCTGCTCCATGCTGGAGAGGACGGCGATGAAGGGCATCTCAATTTCCAGGATGCGGTCCAACCCCTTGGCCTCAATTTCCTCGCGCAGGGGCTTTAGGAGGCGCATGGTCATGTCCGCGTCGGCCGCACCGTAGGGCGCTACCTCCTCGATGGGCAACTCGGCCATCGTCTTCTGATTGCGCCCCGAGCCGATAAGGTCCGTAATGTCCGTCATCTGAGCCCCGAGCCGGTGGCCCGCCAGCCCTTTCAGCGCCATGAACTTGCTGGACGGATCGGTCAGCCACTCGGCGATCATCGTGTCGAAGCCGATGGGATCCACTTCCAGGCCGTGCCGCGCTAACACCATATAGTCGTACTTGGCGTTGTGCGCCACCTTAGGAATGTCAGGATCTGTCAGCGCAGGACGCAGCGCGTCCAACACCGTTTCCAGTGACAACTGGCCCTCAGCCAGCGCCACATCTCCGGCAAAGAGAGACATCTGCCCGCTCTGCGCCTGGCTCTCACCCGCCAGATGGCCCACCGGCACATAAAACGCCTCCGGCGGCTCCACACAAAGGCAAATTCCCACCAGCTCGGCCGTCATCTTATCCAGCGACGTGGTCTCCACGTCGAAGCTAATCATCTCCGCCGCTTCCAGCTTCTCGCGCAGCGCTTCGAGCTGCGCCTCATCGCGCACCACAGTGACCTGGGTCTCCTCGCGGTCCAACAACTGCGGCACTTTCTCTAGCGAATCGGCCAGCCGCCCCGTCAGCGAGCGGAACTCCAGTTCCTGAAATAGCTCCAGCACGTCTTTCGGGTCGAACTCCTGCGCCACACAGGCGTCCAGCTCCAGCGTAATAGGAACGTCCTCGTGGATCTGGGCCAGCTCCCGGCTCAGGTAGGCGCTTTCGCGGCCCTCCTCCAGCTTGTTGCGCCAGCGGGTTTTGACCTCATCCAGGTGTTCATAGATGCCGTCCAGCGTCTCATACTTCTGCAACAGGCGGGTGGCGGTTTTTTCGCCGACGCCATAGACGCCGGGGATGTTGTCGCTGCTATCTCCCATCAGCGCCTTCAAGTCCACGATTTGCCTGGGCTCCAGGCTGTATTTGTCGCGTACCCTGGACACATCGTAGATGGAGGGCTCCCGCTGGTAGCGACCCGGTGGCAGTTCAACGGTCGTATTGTCATCCACCAGCTGCAACAGGTCGCGGTCGCCGGTCACAATGTACACGTGCACCGCCTCATTTTTGGCCTGGCGTGCAACGGTGCCCAATACGTCATCCGCCTCATACCCTTCCAGCTCCAGAACCGGAATGTTAAACGTTTCTACGACCTGGCGAATACGCTGGATCTGCACGTCCAGTTCGTCGGGCATCTTCTCCCGCGTGCCTTTGTACTCCTCAAAAATCTCGTCACGAAAGGTGAGCCCCTTGTCGAAAGCCACCGCGAGATATTTCGGGGGATGATCGTTCAGGAGCAGATCCATCAGGCTGCGCGTGAAGCCATAGGTGGCGTTCGTAGGCTCGCCACTCTTGGTTGTAAAGGCCTCCAGAGGCAACGCGTAGAACATGCGATAGGCAAGCGCATGACCATCGATCAACACCAATTTGTCGTTATTCATGCGGGAATTGTCCTTTCAGCCACTGACTTTCAAATTCATCAATTATAGCACATTTATTCTATTTTGCATCGAAAAATCACGGGGGAACGAGAGAAAGCGAGGGTCAGTTCCTGGCTCGATTGCTCAGAAAGAGGTTCAGCTCCACCTGGCTCAGCGGCTCATCGCCTTCCGTGGCGTAATAGCCCTTCTGCCAGAGCTGCGCCGGGACGCCGAACTGCTGCTGGATCTCCTTTTCCGCGTCTCGCTTAAAAAGGTGTGCGATGCGCGCCGCCGTCATCTCCTCCGGGCAGCGCACGACGACGTGCACCAATTCCGCGTCTACGATCAGGTGCTGCAGGCGACAGTCGTTAGCCTGAGCGATGCGTTCCAGGGCGCGGCGCAGGGCAATCTGCAACATGCCCGGCATGGGCTGGCGCGGCCGCCACACCAGCGCGTAGGAAGCGCCGTCGCCGCTGTCGCTGCCCAGCGCACGCGTGGTGGCGACCACGGAAGCCTGGGACGACGCTCGCAGCTCCCCGTGCACCAGAGCGGACAACTGGCGCACCGGTTCGTCCGTCTGTCGCCGCAATTGGCCTACGGGATGATCGGGCAGTGCAGCCACCGTCAGCAAATAATCCCCCCGTAATGGCCGTGTGAAGAGCAGTAGATCTCCGCTGCGGCTTGCCAGGCGTATAAACTGAATCAGCGCCGAGTTGCTCGGGCGCCACGTGCCGGTAACCCGCCGGCAAATGGCCTCGACCTGCCCGGCGTCCAGGTTGCCATTATGCGCCAGGACGCGGCCTTCGCGCGAGATCATCGCGCCCAGCACTTTTTCTTCGCGCACAATCTGTTTCAGGAGGGGTAGAATATCTGCTGACCGTTGCTCTGACTGTGCCGTCTCCTCAGCTGCGGGTGTATCGCCGGCCACTTGCTCCGCTCCCGAAAATTGCTCCGTCGCGGGTTCCACCGCCAAGTTCGCTTCGTCTTCGGCAGCAGGCGTTACGGTCCCATTCGACGGCGGCGGAGAAATCGACTGTCGCACGGTCTGCATCAGAGACGGCAATCCCTGCTCCAGTTCCGTTTTCAGCAGAGCGCCTTTTACCACGTCGGGATAGCTACCTGAAGCCGGCGCCTCGCCATCCTCTCTCAGCACAACCAGCGGCAGATCCGGCTGCAGGCTGTGCAGGGCGCGAATGACGTTTTCCAGGTCGTTGTGGGGGATGAAAGCCAGATCGTACGGTTGCTGGGCCAGGAACAGGCATGCTTCACGAACCGTGGCCACTGCAGTCGTTTCCTGTGCAAACTGCGCCTGCAGGTCCCGCTCTAAGCCAACTGCGAATTGTTGGTCTGCTTCGAGAATCAGGATTCGTTCCATTATGCCCCAGCCATAACCTCTCCTGATACCTGCCAGACGGACGCGCCGATGTCTAAAGCACCTTCAGGGCAATGCTCTCGCCGCGCTCCGGTTCAGGTTGCACCCGATCGGCGGCGACGCCCGACATGCTCCAGGCGCCGGTGTGCGTCACGTGTACGTCAACCACGCTCCCTCGCAGGCGGCGCGAGTCTTCAAAGAAGACCAGCTTGCCGCGGGGCTCGCGCCCGTACCAACGCCCTTTGCGTTTGTCCTCAACCAGCACCGGCACCGTCTGGCCCAGATAATCACGCATCTTCTCTTCTGAGATTTCCTCGTTCAGTTCCTCGACCAGGTAAAAGCGCCGCCATTTTTCCTCATCGGGCACGTCGTCCTCTAGATTGCGGGCGCTGACCGTCCCCGGTCGCGCGCTGTAGCGGGCCAGATGTAACTTATCCAGGCGCAATTCCCCTAGCAAGTCGTACGTCTTCTGGAACTGGGCCCCGGTTTCGCCGGGGAAGCCGACGATGATGTCACAGTGAATTGCCGCGTCGGGCACGATACGCCGGATGCGCTCGACCAGCCGGCGATACTGGTCTGCGGTGTAACCGCGCCGCATCCTCTCCAGCACTTCGTCGTCGCCGGCCTGTACCGGCACCTCAATTTGCGGCATGACTTTGGGCAGATCGCGCACCGCGTACAGGATCTTGTCCGTCAAGTAGTTGGGGTGGCTGGTCAAAAAGCGAACGCGCTCCAGACCATCAACCTCGCTCACGGCGCGCAACAGATCGGCCAGGTCCGGGCCATCGGGAATGTCGTAGCCGTAACGATCCACAATTTGGCCCAGCAAGACCACTTCCTTCACACCCTGCTGCACCAGCGAGCGGGCCTCAGAGACGATGGAACCAATCGCTCGCGTGCGCTCCCTGCCTCGCTTCTGCGGGATAATGCAAAATGTGCAGGCGTGCGAACAGCCATAAACCACGGCTACCGGCGCGGAGACCATGCGCCCGCGCTGCTTCACGGGCAGGATCACTTCGCCGTCCTGCATCAAATGCCGCTGTTCCGTGCCCTGTTGCTCTACTTGAAGCGCGTGGGTCTGCATGAGGTGCGAGATGAGAGGGCCGCCGTCGCTTGCCGGTTCCATGAAGACGTCCACGAAGGGGAACGTCTTGGACAGCTTCTCATTGCCGCGCACGCCGACAACACAGCCCATCACGGCAATCGTCTTGTCCGGATTGTCCTCTTTCAAGGGGCGCAGGGCGTGCAACTTATTATATGCTTTGTCTTCGGACTGCTGGCGCACCGTGCACGTTTCCAGAACAATGACGTCAGCATCCTCGGCGCGCGGGGTTGAACGGTAACCGTACCGTTCCAACTCCGTGGCCACACGACGTGCATCGGCGTAATTCATCTGACAGCCCGTAATCCAAAAGTGGTATTTCTTCTCAGTCATAGTAGTTTAGGGCGAAATATAACAAATACAATTGAGCCGGGCCGATAGGAATCGTCCCCTGCCTCATCTATCTTCAGAGTGCAACCGCCCCACAAAGAGCGCCTCCGACAGGTGGAACTTGATTGTAGCGTCCCCAAAAACTGGCGTCAAAAACTCTAACACTTCAGCAGGAGCCTGCCGTAACATCGCTTCCAGGCGCAGCACATCGGCGGGCGGCACGTTCATTCGCGCCACGTAGGCCGCAAAATCCATCTCCTTGCGCCGTATCTCCTCGTGCTGCAGGGCAAAACCTGCCTGATAGAACGCCGTGCGCCACTCCTGCACACTGAGACAACGATGGTGGCTGGGATCGCGCAGCTTCTCAAAGGCATTGACGTACCTGCCGGCTTCGCGCTGCAGCCGCCCCTTCTTGCCGCGCAGGCGGCTGCCGGGCGCCACATTGTCCACGACGATCAGCAGCCCGCCCGCGCGCAACACGCGGGCAGCCTGGCTAAGAAATTGCTCTACTGACGGGAAGTGGTGCGGTGCGATGCGGCAGGTGATCAGGTTGAAGGTAGCGCCGGGAAAGGGCAACTGCTCGGCATCGGCTGCCACAAAGTCAAGATTGCCAAGTCCGCGCTGCGCCGCCAACTCCCGCGCCTTGGGCAGCATCTGCGACGTCAGGTCGCTGGCTACAATACGTCGCACGTGCGGAGCGAAGGCGTGCGCCGTGTGGCCCGCGGCGGTCGCCACGTCCAGCGCGATCCAATCGGCCTGTGGCTGCACCACGTCCACCAGGCGCGCCAGGCTGGGACCGTGCGCGTGCACCCGGCTGTTTGCATAAGCCTCGGCCTTGTCCCCAAACTGCTGTTGAACGCGTTGTTTAAGCTCCTGGCTGTCCATCGCGCCTCAGATGACGTTGTACTCTTCGATCAGACGCCCGTCCTCGAAGCGATCGTAATCCAGCATGGACACATCCAGCGTGGTAGCCTCGCCCTCCAGGATAAACTCCGCCATGAGCAGGCCGGCGACCGGTCCGTGCATAAAGCCATGACCGGAGAAGCCGGTGACCACGTAGTAGCCGTCGAGGTTGGGAACCGGACCAATAATGGGGTGCGCGTCCGGCGTCACTTCGTACAGGCCCGCCCAGTGCGACACCAGGCCCGCCTTCTGCAGTAGCGGCAGGCGCTCGATTGCTTTCTCCATGTGCACCAGTTCCCACTCTTCGTCCACGCTTTCGTCGAACCCCGGCTCTTCGTGGGGGTTGGACATGCCCGTCAGCAATCCTTCTCCTTCCGGATGGAAATACAGGCTCTGCGCGAAGTCGATGACGAAGGGGAAGTCGGGCGCCAGTTCGGGCAGCGGCGTCGTCGTCAACATCTGGCGGCGCACAGGCGTCACCGGCAGCGGCGCGCCGGCCATATCGCTGACCACGGCAGACCAGGGTCCGGCGGCGTTGACGACCACATCAACGGCAATGACGCCCTGTGGCGTTTCCACCCCCGTAATCCGCCCCCCTTCCACGCAAATATCGGTTACGGGCGTGTCGTTGAAGGCGCGGACGCCCAGCTTGCGCGCCGCGCTGACGTAACCGCTGACGACACCGTTCGGATCGGCGAGGCCGTCTCCCCCGTGAAAGGTTCCCGCCAGCACGTCATCCGCCTGCAGTTGCGGCGCTCGCTGCCGCACCTCGTCACCCGTCAGCCACTCGGTCGGCACACCTAGCCTATTCTGCATGCTCACGTTGTGCCGGAACTTCTTCACGTCCTTCTCGTTGGTCAGCAGAAAGAGATAGCCTATCCACTGCAAATCGATGGCCTGGCCCGTCTCCTCTTCAAAACGCTCCAGCATGGGCAGGCTGATCTGGGACAGGCGCACGTTGATCTCTGTACTGAACTGGTAGCGAATGCCGCCTGCGCATTTACCCGTTGCTCCCTGGCCAAAAAATGGCTCTCGCTCCAGAAGGACGACGTCACGCTCGCCCTTCAACGCCAGGTGATAGGCAGTGCTCGCGCCCATAACGCCCCCGCCGACGACGATGACGTTGCAACGTTTGGGTAAATCGCTCATGGTTTCTCCTCAAATAACTTTGCACTGGATGACGCATTTTAACGCGAAAAATGCCGGCTTACGAATCATCCATTTGCCCAGGCCAGCGAGGAACATTGCATGTCGCTGGTAGGCACAAAGCGACGGTACAGAGAACCGTCCTCTCCGTGGGCAGGCGCCAGCATCTCGACATAGCCGCTCCCCAGCCGGGCCAGCCAGCGCCCATCGGCGCTCCAGTCGTGAGCGTGAAAGGCATTGAAGTATGGGCTTTGTAGGTCCAGCACTGTCGCATTCTGCTGCACGTCGTGGAGTATGAATCGAACCTCCAGGCCGACCTGTGGATAGAGATGCAGCGCGAGCCAGCGCCCATCGGGCGATATGGTGGACTCTGGAGACGCTACCACCAGTTGCGGTACATAGAGCAAATCTTTCAGGGTGCGCTGCTCGCTGCGCGCACCTTCGAGCAGGAAAAAATGGTGCGCCGAGCTTCCCGGTAGCGTCACGGCCCCCACTAATGCATCGTCTCCGGCAGGGATGATCGATGCAAACTGCCAGTTGCGGTCGCTGGCGCGGCCCTGCAGCACGGGCAGCAGTTCGCCAGTCGCCAGCAGTGGGCGCGCCTGCTGCCCGCTCTCAGCGACGTAGATGCGCCGGCCCTCGTCGGCCACATAACCGAACGTGTGCTCATCCAGCCAGAAAGGCCAGCTTGCGCCCTGCGCCACCCGCTCGCTCCGGGCCGGCGCATCACGGTTACTTCGAAGCAGTTCATTCTCCGTTGTCTCCCACAACAGCAAGTGCTGACCATCCGGAGACCAGAAGGGCAGGCCAGGCACCGTGCGCAGCGGGCAGCTGGAGCGCGCTGCACATTCCGCCGTGTCCAACAGAGCGGTCCCGTCAATCGTCCGCCCGCTCTGCGCGATCCGCCACACAGTCAGATAGCGGCCCTGCGGATCACGTGGCAGACTGTAAGCCGGCTGCAGCTCACCAGCAACAGGCGCCATGTGCACCCCATCGTACAGGCGTGGCGGCAGGCGGGAAGCGATGTCAGGATTGCGGTCAAATAGAAAGACTCCCTCGTCGCCCGGCGCGGGGATCAGGACCTGGTGGCGATCAAGGCCGCCGGACTTTTTGACCAGTTCCTCGCCGCGCCCGTCGAACTGAAACAAGCCACTCTGCCCGTTATCGTCCTGACAGGTTAACCATAGCGCCTGCTGCGGGCCAGGCGGCGGTTCGCGCCCGGCGGCTCTCTGCGCCGCATTGGCCTCGGCGATGATGAAATTATGCCACGCGGCTGACAGCTGCGCCTGTTCGACGGCCGGATCGTAGGGCGTGTACTCTCGCAACCAGGCCCAGAACCCGTAAGCCTCGCTCACGCCCTCCTGCAAATACCGCACGTCACCGCCCGTCTCTTGCAGCAAGAAGGTCACAAAAGCATCAATTTGTCGCTCCTCCAGTTCACTAGGCGGGTCGCGATGAGGCCACCACCATAACTGGTTCAGTCGCGGCAAGGAAATGATGCTGTCTACGAATGGCACGTAATCATCGGCTACCAGCGGCCTATCGCTCAGCCCCAACGCGTGTAACGCCTGTCGCTGCAAGGCGGCAAAGTAGTAGCGCTGGCGGCAGCAATCAAAGCCGATCAGCTCAGCGTTGACTGCGGCAACCACCGGTGCAGCATATCCGCGGAAAAGCGCACTCTCGGCGACTTCGCGTTGTCCTTCCTTCTGCGGTGGAAGCCCCACGAGCGACGGCGAAGGTAGCGTCAATTCGCCGGCTGAGAGGGGGATCTCCCGCGCCTCGAGCAAGCTCCGCGCGCCCGGCTCCAGGCGCAAGCGCAACACTGATGCAGGTGGGCAGGTCGCCTCCCACGTCTGGCAGGCGTCTGCCACGATCTCGTCCAGATAAGTCAACAACTGTGCCGCCACAGGCGCATCGCGCTGGCGAAAACGCAACGTCAGATGTTTGCCTTCTTGCGTCTGCCAGGGACCCCAGAACGCTTCATCAGGCGGAGCCAGCAACCAGCCGCGCGCGCCCATGCGGTAGGATACCGTCTGCTTCAAGTGAAATGTATTCGCAGTTCCATTTCGCTCTTGAGCGTACCTGTGGCGCACGGTGACCAGCCCCTCACGTAAATCAGGCGATAATTGCACGTCGGTGATGGCCCCGGCCCCTGGCAACGGCTGCAGCCCCAGTGCGCGGCCGGCATTGGCAAAGAGCAACTGTTCCTGTAGCAGTTCTCTTTGCACCGCCGTCCACTCCGGGCTCCGTCCAGACAGTATTGAAACAAAGAGCTCCTCGTCGCCGCGCCGCGCCGCCTGCTCAGCCAGTGCGTGGCTGGCGCGCACATCCGCTTTCAGCAAAGCCACTTCATGCTCTACGCGACGCGTTAGCTGCCACCAGACCAACAAACCCAGGGCGGACAGCAATGCAAGCGCCAGAAGCAAAGTGAGCCAAGGCCGGCGACGCGGGGTGTCAGGCTGTTGTGACGATTGGGAGTCCCAACCGCCCTCGTCTTCACTGGTCCAATCGAAATCCATGGCTGCTGTAGGAAACTCTTCCGTTTTCCGAATTATCCGGGATTCATCCAGGCCACGCTCTGACAGCGCTGGAAATCGTGTGGAACCATATAGCGAACGGGCCCCGAGTCTCCTTCGAAAGCGGGCGCGATGAGCGCCAGCGCGCCGGGCACATTACGCACGTACCATTGCTCGTCGGCAGACCAGTCACCAGTATGTCCCCAAAAGAGCTCGTCCGTGCCTACCGGCGATTCCAAAACCACTCTCTTTTCTTGCAGATCATAAAGCAGGATGCCGCTGCGGTCAGAGTATTCACTATGTATCGGCAGTATGAGCCAGCGATTCCTGGCCAATGGCTGAAAGTAGGGGAGCCCAAAACTGACGACGCTTCCCGCCGTCGAGTCCAGCCAGCGCAAATCGGTATCGGCCTCCAGCCACGACTGTGACGGATCGGACCGCGTCAACACGAACATCTCGCTTTCCCACGCAGGAGCGTCCCGCGAAGCAATCAGCACAATCTGCTCCAGATTGGACAGATCGGGACCCACCCAGGATATGCGCATTGGATTGCTCACCGGACTGGGGCTATTGATGGCCTGGTTCAAAGCCTCTGCATTGACCAGTTCGCGACCGGCGGGCTCGTCCACACTGGCTACAAACAAACCCTGACCCCGCCCCGAAGTCGATGGCTTAACGAGCAGGAAGTGCTCATTATCGAGCCAGGACATGGGAGTGCCCCGGCCCAGGCCCTCCAGGGCCGTCTCTCCCTCTCGTTGCAGGAAAACACCCATGTCGTTGATATCGGCGTAAAGGACTGCACCGCCATCTGGCGCAGGCAGTGGCAGACCCGCAATCGTTTCGTAAGGACATCCATCCTCCGAGCAGTTCTGCGGATCAAGCAGCACAGAGTCTGGGACTTGCTGTCCTTCGCGATCCAGAAGCCAGGCGAACATGCGCCCATCCTCCGGCTGGGCGACCTGCCAGGGAAACACGACGTAAGCGCGTTGGCTTCCATCGCCTAAACGAAATACGTCGCCCGCATTGCTGGCAAACCACGTTTCAATCTGTTCCGCCTCGCTATTCGTTAAGGGCGCGCCGGTAATGAAAAAGCCGTTGTCATCTGGCGTAGAGGCCAGAATACCAACTCCAAAGTCACGTTCCAACTGCATGTGCCAGCTATCATCACGGAAGCGATAGCGGTACACGCCAAGCGTTTCGCCGCCGCAAAAGGCTACGAGGTCCTGATCCGGCAGTGACAAGCCGGCGGGCCAGGACATGGTTTGCTGCCGTTCCAACAGCTGCTCCCGCGTGTACGCCCGCCACTCTCGCTCCAGCACTTGTGGCCTGCCGGGCTCATAACCGGTGAACATGGACACCCACTGCCAGAAACTCAGGCCATTCGCCAGGGCAAGTTGGTAATTGTGCAAATCGTTATCCGTTGCATCGTCCTGCTGACGCACAAAATCCAAAAAGGCATGAACCTCAATGGGAATGGAATCTGCATCCTCCGCCGGCGTGACTGCATTCCACATCGAGAGCAGGCGATCCGCGCTCAGCTGGGCGTCGAGCAGGCGTGCATAATCCCCGGATGACACAGGCGACGGTCGCAGTCCCAGCTCCGCCAGTTGCTGAGAGACAATAGCCTGCTGAAAGAGAATGCCCTGGCAGCACTCATAAGCTGTCGCTTCCAGCAGCATGCCCGTGACCACAAAGCCGGCATAGCCACGCGCCAGCGCTTCGTAGCTGGCGTCGTCGACGGGATGCCCGACCAGCGTCGGCGTGGGGAGCGTCAACTCGTCACCGGCGGAAAAAATTGCCTCAGGCTGCCCTGCCAGCAACACGCTGCGGGGATCGGTCTCCAGCCGCAGGCGCACCGTCATTCGCTCCGGGCAGTTGATCGTGGTCCGGCACAGTTCCTCCAGCGTGGCGTCAATATCCTCGGCCAGGCGCAACGCCAGCTCCTCATCCCGCTGCGGATAAACCACGCGCAATATTCGGCCCGCCGTGTTCCGCCGGCGGCCCCAGAATTCCGAGTCAGGTGGCGAAAGCAACCAGCGCTGGTTACCCTGCCGGTAAACGGCGGTCTGGCTCAGGGCAACGGTGTGCGTCACATCCCCCCTGCCGCGCACCACAAACAGTTCCTCGGCCACCAGCACCGCTTCTGTGAGGTCGGCGTTCAGCGAAACGTCACTCCGTTGCGACTGGCCATCCGCCGGTCGCCACCCGAACAGGCGCGCCGTGTCGGCAAAGAGCAGCCTCTGTTCCAACCGCTCCCTCTGCGCGTCCGTCCAACTCTGGCTGCGGCCTGAGAGCAGGGTTACGAACAACTCCTGGTCGCCGTCCCGCGCCGCCTGCCTCGCCAGCTGATGGCTGGAGCGCACGTCGGCCTGGATCAGCTCCGTCGCCTCCGCCACGCGCTCCTGCACCGCGCGCCAGCCGAAAAATAGACCGGCCGCTGTCACGGCGAGCAGCAGAACAATCCAGGACCAACGTCGTCGTGGAGCCGGTTGTCGTTCTTCGTCAGCGGCAGCTGTCTTTTCCCACCGATCTTCCTCTTCCGTTTGCCACTCGAAACTCATCTTATCTCCATCGCTTCCAGTACGATTGAGTCGCCGGAGCAAGCATCAGGAAACGCCCCTGATCCTCTGCCAGCCACGCGGCGGCCTCCCCGCTTACCCGCCTGTAGGATTCACCCATGCCACATCCCTGCAAGACGGTATGCTCTGCGACGATTCGGAGTGCGGTAGCAGGGGCCGCCGATATGGGCCGTGTTCTGGCGCAATCAACTCAATGTAGCTACCGTTTAGCCGCGCCAACCACTCGCCATCCTGGGACCAGGCAAGTGTCGTATGCTGCAACGAACGTGGCAGGTCTTCCAGTACAATCTCATCTTCTTCCAGATCGAGAATAATGAACCGCCCTTCTCCCTGCCCCGCCGTCTGCAGGGTCAACCAACGTCCGCCGGGCGAAACAGTCGCCAGCGGTGGACCGAAGACAAGATCGCGCGTCTGCAGCAACACTTCGGCTGTGTCTACTGGCGGCGACTCCTCCAGCCACAGTGAGCCGTCGCCCTGCAGGCGGACTACGAAACTTTCTCTGTAGATGGGATTGCGCAAAATGAATAGAATGAACTCATCGTCGCCGGGAGAAGCCAGTACGTGCTCAACTCTGACGTGTCTGGCAGTGTCCGCGTCACCCCCGAGGTGCTCGTAAATATCTCTAAAGGCTATGGCCGGCCGCGCCTCACCGCCCGTCACGCCGGCCAACATTAGCTGTTGCGCATCGAGGAAACCAAAGATCCGATCATTCAACCAGAAGGGCTGCGAACCAGTTTCCATCTGCAGCGAGGCGCGAGCTTCGCGCGAGCGGAGCACAATGGGTGTCTGCATGACGGCATTGTCGTCCACGCTGTAGAGGAGGTGCCGGCCATCCGGCGACCAGATGGGCCAGCCGGCAAGCGCTTCCCAGGCGCAGGCCCCTGTCGCACAGCGTTCTAGGTCCAGCAAGGCGTACCCACTATCACCACGCTCCCGGTTCCAGGCCCACACGCCCGCGTAGCGGCCCAGCGGATCGATGTAACGGCTGGAGTGCAATTCGAACGAAGTTCTGTCCGTCTGTAACTGTGCCACGCCATCCGGCTGCCACAGGAATAAAGCGGCAGCCCCTGCTGCCTGGTCCCAGGTGGAGACCAGAAGGCCACTGCCGTCAGGCAACCCAACCGCCTCGCTGACGTGGGCATCTGGCCCAAACTCCAGGCCCGGCAGGCCCCGCTGCCAGCGCTCCTGTCCAGGGATGTAGCGGTAGATATCGGCGCGGTCTCGATCGGCACAGGCCAGAACCAGCTCCTGCCCCGGTGGCGGAGGCGCCGCCTGCCACTCGCTGGCACGCTCGATCAGGTAGCTGCGCAAGGCCATCATCAGGCTCTCAGTGGAATTATGCTCGCTGACGCTGGCAATCCAACGCGACAGTGTATCGGCTGAACTCAGGCGACGTTGCAGCAGCGCAGCGCTTACCGATTCCACATCACGATTCAAGGCCGTCGCCTCACCCCGCGCCAACAGCAATTCCACCAACGAATAGGCGTGCCAGCGGTCGTTCCACTCCCCGCGCGGCAGTTCGGACATAGACCACAGGCGCGCCAGACGGCTGGGCCCGTCCAGCTCCTGCGCCACCTGCACGTAATGGTCCCGTGTCAGGGGCCACGGCTGCAGACCCAATTGTGCCAGTTGCCAGTCCAGCGCCGCCTTAAAGAAGACGATCTCGTCACAACAACGGTAGCCAACCAGGTCACTGATAGCGGCGGAGGCAACGCGCCGCGCGTAAGCGGGATAAACCGTGGCATAAGCGGCGTCATCGACAGGAACACCGATCAGAGTGGGGCCGGGCAGCGACAGCTCGTCGGCCACCATCACCGACACCTGGGCGCGGGCGCTTGTGCGCACGCTGCTCACATCTCGTTCCAGCCGTACCCGCACGCGCATCTCGGGTGGGCACTCCACTCCCTGCAGAGTCGCGCACATCTCGTCCAGCATGTCGTCCAGGTCGCCCGCCAGTCGCTCGGCCACCTCCGTGTCTCGCTCGGTATGGTGCAGCGTCAGTCGCCGGCCCTGCCACACGCGCCACGTTCCCCAGAAATCGGACAGCGGCGGGGACAACAGCCAGCCCTGATCTCCGCGCCGGTAAACGTGGACCTGCTGCATTGTGACGGGTTCGTCCCCTGGCTCCTGCACCACCGCATATTCTGACAAGACTTCCGCCGCGCGCAGATCAGGGCTGAAGCTGACGTCCACGACCGCGCCCGGCTCCGGCAGTGGCTGCAGGCCCAACGCGCGCGCCGCATCCGTAAAGAGCAGCCGTTCCTCCATCAACTGGAACTGCATCTGCGTCCAGCGCTGCTGGCGCCCCGACAACACGGTAGCCAGGAGCTCGCGATCCCCGTCCCGCGCCGCAGCCTGCGCCAGGCGATGGCTTGCCAGCACATCCTCGGCCGTCAGCGCCTCCGCTTCTGTCACCTGCTCTTCGGCGGCCCCGTATGCGTAATATATGGCGCCCGCCACGAGCACAAGAAGCAGGAGGGCCAGCCACCAGCGCCGGGCGGTCGGCGAGGCAGGCTCTGGCTGGTCGGTATCCTGCCAGACCTCGTCTCGCTCGTCTTCCGTCCACCACTCGAAATTATCGGCCATTTTGCTCAGGCGCCAGGTAAACAGCCGGAACACAGAGAGCCACGAAAATCATCATATGCCCCCGGCGTAAAGATGCCGGTAGATGGCGAAACCGCTGTAAATGCGCTGAATGTAGAGGCGTGTTTCGGCGTAATCCACCGTCTCCAGATACAGGTCCGGGTCGTCAGGGGCGTCCGCCTGCCAGCGCGCGGCGTTGCCTGGCCCCGCATTATAGGCCGAGAGCGCGGCATACACATCACCGCCGAAGGTATCCAGCTGTTCCGACAGATAGAACGCGCCGAAGGCCAGGCCCACGTGAGGACGGTGCAGGTCCGCCGTCGTGTAATTGGGCCATTGCAGACGCTGTGCAATGTGCTCGCCCGTCGCCGGCATCACCTGGCTCAACCCCTGCGCCCCGGCGTGCGATCCGATGAAACTCTCATAGAGGCTCTCCTGTCGCACCAGGGCAAACTGCAGCAACGGATCGTACTCGTACGCTTCGGCCAAAGACATTATCAGGTCCTGATAGTAAATGGGGTAGCTAAGCCGGCCGATGAGGCGCGGCGCTTCGAAGACACTCTCGCCGGAGAGCAGCAGCACGGCGTCGGAAGCCAGAATTGACGAGCGATACAGGCCCAGATCGCGGAAGTAGAGCGCGAGCTGGTAACTCGCCAGGGCATTTCGCGCGTAGCCGGCGCGCACCGCTTCCAGTTCCCGTTTGGCCTCTTCATTGAGACCAATGGCCCACAACGCTTCACCGCGCCGCAGGCGCGTATCTTGCGCCAACTCCGGCGATAACTCGCCGCTGACATCCGCTTCCTCCAAACTCAGCCAGGAAGCGAGCCACGCTTCAGCCGCCGCCCGCTCCGCGGCCTCGTCCGCAGACAGATCCAGCTCCCCCTCCCGCTCGAAGGGCGCGACACCCTCTGCCAGCTCTCTGGCGCGCAGAGGATAATAACCGGCGCCCGAGAACTGCGTTGCTGTGACCACGTACGGTTGGGCCTGCTCCTCCGGCAGGGCGCGCATCAGCCATACCAACGCCGCAGCGCCGTAATCGCTTTGCGGGTGCGCATCCGCCAGCACCTGCCAGGCCTCAACGGCTTCGCCGTCGGCGTCGCTCTCCCAGGCCAGCAGACCGGCGCGGAACAGCGCGCGCGGCGCTTGCTCGTGTCCGGGATAGGCCGCCGCCATGTCGCGATAAAGCTCGCGCGCCCGCGGCACATCACCGGCAAATTCGGCCAGTAACGCCGCGCGCCAGGCTGAGTCTGCAGCTTCGGCACTCTGCGGGTGATTCCGGACCACGTCCAGATAGGCCTCTATCGCCGTGTCCCTCTGCCCGGCGCGGTCATATAGTTTGGCCCGCTCTGACGCGGCTTCGGCGGCGTGTGGAGCGCCCGTTTCCGTCTCGCCATAGGCCGCGTAACGTTCCAGTTCGGCCAGCGCCGCTTCCAGGTTGCCCAGCCCTTCATAGGACCAGGCCAGGTAAAGGTGAGTGTCGGCGCGATAATCAGCGGCGTTGGCCTGCAGGTAATCTTCAAAGGCAGCAACAGCCGGTGCATACGCTCTGGCGTAATAATCAACCAGGCCGCGCTGGAACGAATCCACCGGTTGTTCCGCTTCCACCAGCGCCACCAGCCCCAGATAGCTCTCATGGGCGCGAGGGTACTCATTGACGGCGCGCAGATAGCGTTCGAACGCAGCCTGCTCATTACCGGCCTCCATCAGAGCCCGGCCCGCCAGGTACATCATCTGCCCCCGCGTGTTTTCCGTTTCGGCCAGATCGTGAATCGCGTCGTACTGCACCACGGCTGCGGCGTAATTGCCTGCTTCCAGATAGGCGTCGGCCAGTTTCTGCCGCGTCTCCACCGCCGTCAGCCGGTGCGCGGGCGCGGCGGCTGCTGCCTCCAGAGCCGCCACGGCAGACGCCGTGTCGCCCAGCGCGGAGTAACAATCGGCGATGCGCGGCTCAACGTAGGCCGCAAGCTCGTTGTTTGCAGCCAGGTAATTGCGGTACTGTTCGATTGCGCTTGAACAATCGCCCGTGTGGCGCGACGCTTCGGCCAGGTAAAAGTAAGCGTCCACCCGCTGGCCCGTTTCGCCTTCTGCAGCTGCTGACGACGGCCCGGTTACGTCTGGTCCGTCTCCCGGCTCAGCCGCCGGCGGTGAGCCCGAACCGTCCCCGCCGTCCAGGCTCAGGAAGCGATTTAGAGCGTCAATGGCTTCCTCGTGGCGACCACTACCCAGATAGGCCTGGCTCAAGCCCCAGATGGCCTGCCGCTGCTGCGCCGGTTCCAGCGCGCCGGGCGCGCTCAGGCTTGCCTGAAACTCCCGCGCCGCGGCGTCGAAATCCTGGTGCACAACAAGATACGTCTGTCCCAGTTCCAAACGCTCTTCAGGTAACGGCGTGGGTGTGGGCGGCGGCGTCTCGGTAGGGGTGGCGCTGGCTGTTGGGGTGATCGGAGGGGTGGGCGGTGGCGCTGTCACCGACGCCAATTGCGGTAGCAGCGTCGGCGTAGCCAGCAGTGATCCAACGGCCTCAGAAGCCTCGGACTCCCGCGTCAACAGCTGGCGCGCGACGTCATCCGGTTCGCTATTGCAGCCAACCAGAAGGAGAAGAATGGCAGAGAACAGCAGTAATCGGCGAGTCATAAGCAGTGCAGCGGACGGCATCCTAGGACGCGTCCGGCTCCTCTTCGTCCTGTGTAATCGGCTTTACGTCATTGCCATCCCGCCTCCCGGTTAGCAATTCCCAGCCCAGATAGAGCGGCGCGACCTGCGTCAGGCCGAACCAGACCATGACGATCGTCACCGCGATCTTCACCTGGTCCATCTGCCGCTGCAACATCAACCGCGACTGCCGTGCAGAGTCGCTCAACTCGGTGATGATGGCAATATAGTCATCCAGGAGCGGTTCCACATCGGTTATGATGGTATTGATCGCGCCCAGATTCCTGGCAATATCAGACACGTTGCGGCTGATCGCTTGCAAATTTCTACCGGTAAGGTCGATGTGTTCCTCCAGGCTGCGCAACTGTTCCGGCACTCCCTCCAGGCTTTCGCCAATCTGATCAACCGATTCATCGAACGGCACTTCCGGATTGTATTCAACGCCCAGGTCAAAAGAGAGAGGAATGCCCAGGATGGAACGCTCGACGTTAAAGGAATCGAGCGTGCGCATCGTATCGTCAATGGTGCTTGCGACCTCGCGTAACGCCGGCATCGCCTCCTGAAAAGCCTCGATACTCTGCGGTATCTCTTGCGTGGTCACTATCGAAGCCTGTTGTAACAGCGGGCGCGTATCGTCGATGGCCACAGAGACATTGTCCGCCGTCTCCTGCACGGCGCTCAATCCCTGGTCGAGCTGTCGAACCGTCGCCTTTGTCAGAATAAGCGTCTCCTTAACTGTCTCCAGACTCTCAACTGTCAGCGTCAGGTTCGTCTGCAACCCGGCGCCGATGGCGTCTACAAAACGATGTCCGGCGATAAGCCCGGCCACGCTCAGAATGATACCTGAGAGGCCAATGGCCACCATGACGATCCCTAGAACTCTGCGCATTCCGTCTTACCCTCCTTGCTCTTCGTTGTCAGGCGCCGCGCCGCGAGGCAGTACACGAGCGTGGCAATCATTGTGGCCAGTAGACCGGGCCCGTCAGGCCCTCATATTGTAATCCCTCCAAGGAAGCCGCAACACTGGCGCGGCTGATATCCCCCATCGTTTCAGCATCCTCTAAGGCCCTGTACAACAGGTGAAGCGCGTCATAGGTGGCCCCTGCATGTGCTTCCGGCCTCTCATCAAAGGGCGTCACCGCGCTGTACGCCTCGTGAAACGATGCCGGCAGGCGGTCCGGCGGCGCCTCCACAAAAGGGTCGCTACCCAGCGCCACCAACGGGAGATTCCCCCGCTCATAAAGGGGCCTAGCCGCTTCCGTCGTCTCCGGCAGCCAATGTCCCACAACGGCTACCACGCCATCGTCGACGACCAGGCTGGCTGCGGCCTGTCGCGCCAGTTGCGGGTCGCCGCTGTCGTCCAGGGCCACCAGCTCAATGCGCGGGCCGCCCGCGCCGTTGCCACTCCGGGCATTGATCTCACGTACCGCCAGGCGCGCGGCGTAGATGGCATCGTAGCCGACATCGCGATGCCTGCCTTCAAACGGCGCCACCAGCCCCACCTTTACCGGCGGCGCCACTTGCCGGCATCCGCTCGCCGCCAGGAGAAACAACAGCGTCAACAGCCAGGCTGCGGAGACGCCCCCCATCTTATCCCCTTTCTCTCGCCGCATACGGTTCAGACCGCCTCCTGTGGTTAACGACACCGCTCTACGTTCTGCACGTGCTCTGCATACGTTTCGCTAAATAGGTGTGCGCCATTCGCCGCTTCACAATCGGCAACAAAGTAGAGAAAGGCCGACTGCTGCGGTTCGGCTACCGCCTGCAACGCGATTTGCCCCGGATTGGCAATAGGTGAAGGCGGCAGCCCTTCGTAAAGATAGGTGTTATAGGGCGAATCAAAGTCCAGGTCGGCCTGTGTCAGCGGTGATTTCCACCAGCTCTGGCTCTCCTCGTCAAAACCCACCGCATACTGCACGGTGGGATCCGCCTGCAGACGCATGCCCTGTTCCAACCGGTTATAGAAAACGGCCGCCACCAGCGGCCGTTCCGAGGGTAGCGGCGTTTCGCGCTCCACAATTGAGGCCAGGGTCACTGCCTCGCGCAGCGAGAGGCCCTGCGCCGCATACGCTGCGCGCATCTCGGCCGTGACGCGGTTGTCGAAGTTATTGAGCATCTGGCGCACCAGGAAATCAGCATCGGCGTCCAGCGGTACGCGGTATGTATCGGGGAAGAGGAAGCCTTCCAGCGAACCATCGGAACCCACAGCGTCGGCAAAGGCATAGGCGTCGAGGGTTATGGGCCGGCGACGCTGCACAATGTCCAGGAACATGTCCCCATCAATAGCCGCCGGCGTTATCGTGTTCAGATAGGCGGCCATCTCCTCGGCGCGCCACCCTTCCAGAAAACGCAGCTCCACCTCCTGAGCATAGGATTGAGTCAGGCTCATCGCCAACTCGGGAATGGTGGCCTGTGGATCTACCAGATAGGTGCCGGCCTCTAATTCCGAGTCCAGGCCATGGTACCTTAGATAATTGATAAACAGCTCGCTATCGTCGAGCAAGCCAACCTGGGAAAGGTCCTCCGCGATCTCATTGGCCGACTGGCCGGGGCTGATTACAAACGGCAGGGGCTGCGCGCCGCTTCCCGCCGGCCCCCCAAGGTCCGTGGCCCGCGCTGCCAGATAGCCCTGCAGGTAAAGCCGCCTGGCCGGGTTCAAATCCGGAGCGCCCTCGCCAAGCGATAGGGGGCCGTTCGCCGCACCCAACCAGCGCACATAGAGCAGTCCGCCCGCAGTCAGGCAGGCGGTCAGGGCGACGAAAAGCACGAACAGGCGTAGCAGCCAGGTGAGAACGCCGGGCGCTTTCTTGCGGTACGGATCCTTGTGCACCGTCTCTTTCACTCTGACCTCTCCAGCCCTCGGCGCCGCCGGGCATCCAGATAATCCTGAAGGATGAAGGCGGCGGCGACGGCGTCAATCCAGTCGCGTTGCTCTCGCGCCCGCGTGCCGCGCTCTCTCATGCTGGCGCTGGCCTGCTCTGTCGTGAAAGACTCATCCCAGAACGTATAACCGATTCCCAGCCGCCCGGCCAGTTCCGTCGTATAATCACGGACCCAGGCGGCAACTTGCCCCTCCTCACCATCCAACTGCACCGGCAGCCCCACCACCAGATAACCAACGTCCTCCTCGGCGACAATAGCGGCAAACTGCTCGTAATCGGCGTCTCGAGAGGTGCGCTCGACGACCGTATATGATCGAGCGATAAGGTGCATCTCGTCGCTAAGCGCCACCCCGATCCGTTTCTCCCCCAGATCGAGGGCCATGATTCGTTTCTCTGAAGGTGGCTGTTGCTCGGTCATCTGGTGATCACCTCAGTCCGGATGCGGGCCGGCAGGTAAGGAAGGCGGTCGAACCAGTTGGGCCAGGTGCGCACCGCGGGATAATCCTGGAGGGGCAGCGTTTCGTAAAGGTAAGCCACAGCCACCCCTGTCTCCTGTCCCGCAATGCGCGCCACCGGCTCGCTCAGCTCCAGCGAAGCGGCCATCCGCGCCTCACCCACCTGCATAAAGGTGACGCGACCCTGTTCGTCTACGCCCAGAACCTCTTCGCTATAAAAGTGAATGGAATCAGGCACCAGTTCGTAACCCGGGGCCACAGCCGTCGCCAACTCTTCATAGACCAGGTCGTTGGCCTGGGAGGCGTCCACAGCCGTGCCATGGATTTCGGCCCGGATCTCCAGCGCCAGCCGTTCCGTACGCTCGCCGGGGAAATGGGAGTAGGTTTCCCGGTGAATCTGCACCACGCGCAGGGAATCGCGGGCCAGAAACTCATTCTCAGCCAGCCGCTCCCCCATTTCGGCTGCAGCCAATGTCTGTAGGTGCTGCAACACCTGTGCCCGCAGCCGTTCCTGATCGGCGCGAGCCACAGCCGGCACGGAACGCACGCCGCCTCCCTCCATGGGCTCTAGATTGCGCACTTCCAGCTGCAAGGCCAGGCTACCCTCAATGCGATTGACTTGATTGGGGCCCACGTTTCCCTCGGGGCCCGGCTCCACAGCGACCACGGTCACCTCGCTGGTGCCGCCGACTGCGCCGGGCACTTCAATCGCTTCCGTAGTCTGGAACGCCACACGCGTGCTGGAGGAAGTGGTGACTCGGGTTCCAGCCGGCACGGTGACCGCCTGCTCGATACGATTGACAAAAACGACGGTCCCTCGCGCCTGGGCGTCGGGCACGTCGATGCTGCCCGTCGTCGTCGCCTCGGCCTGCCATTGCTGCGTCACCGCGATGAGGCGTGCAGGCACCGAGGCGCCGGAAAAGTTCACCGTTTCCAGCTGAGGATCGGCTACGATCTGGCGGCTGACGCGCAGGAGCTCAACCTCCGGTCGCAGTTCAATCGTGGCCCCGGGCACGGCGTAAGCAACGCCCACCGTGAACAGGGCCAGCGTTACGAAGAAAAGGAAGATACCCAGATAGCGCCGCAACCAGCGCCCCCACGTGGGCGGCGGCGTCATGCGCCGGTACATCTCGCGCCGGTCGGCCTCGTCGGGCAGCGATTTGAGCGCGCTGCCGTCACCCAGGCGCACGGCGGCGCCGGGGCGCGTGGGCCGGTGCCAGCCCCGCCGGTGGCGCCACCAGCCGCGGCGCCCCTTTTCAGCCGCTCGTTCCGCGTGAAAGGTGGCGAATCCCAGCGCCCGCGCCTGTGAGCGAACGGCGCCGTTCGTCGTGACCAGTCCTACCTCCAGCCGCAGGCGCTCCGCACAACGGCGCAGCCGCACCAGATCCAGCCACTCGGCCAGCAGGCGCTCGTCATCTGCAGGCAGCACCAACAGGACACGGGGGTCACCCCGCACCCACTGCAAACGATCGCAGACGGTAACGATATCGTCGGCGCTGCTTAACTGAATTTTGTGCATGATCCCTGCTACAACTTATAGACCCTTATGTTCCAGGATGCTGCGTCCGGTCATCTGCTGCGGCTGCTCAAGACCTAAGAGGGCCAGGACCGTAGGCGCGACGTCCGCCAGGATGCCTTGCGGACGCGGCGCAATGTACTCGCCGGCGATGATGATGAAGGAGACAGGGCTGGTCGTGTGATAGGTGTGCGGCCCGCCTTTCTCCTCATCAATCATCCGTTCCGCGTTGCCGTGATCGGCCGTGACCAACGCCACGCCTCCCTTGTCCAGCACCGCCTGCACCAGCTGGCCCGCGCAGGCATCGACCGCTTCACAAGCCCTGATCGCCGCCTGCAGGTCGCCCGTGTGGCCCACCATATCGGGATTGGCATAATTGACCAGGATAAAGGCGTCATCGTGCTGCTCCAGGCGCGCCAGCACTTTTTCCGTCAGCGGTTCCGCGCTCATCTCCGGCTGCAGGTCGTAGGTCGCAACCTGTGGCGACGGCTCCAGGTGGCGCTCTTCTCCCGCGAACACCTTTTCTTGCCCGCCGTTAAAGAAATAGGTTACATGCGCGTACTTCTCCGTCTCCGCTGCGTGGAATTGTGTCAATCCTGCGTCGCTAAGGACGGCTGCCAGGGGCAGGTCCACGTTTTGCTCGGAGAAAACAACCTGGGTGGGCAATCCTTCTTCATAGGACGTAAAGGTAACCACGCGCAGGTCGTCAATTCTCGCGCGTTCAAACCCCTCGAATGGCTCCATGACAAACGCTTTCACAATCTGTCGCATGCGATCGGCGCGGAAGTTATAGAATACGATTGTATCGCCAGCGGTTACGGCGACATCGCGGTCAACGTCAATCACAGTGGGTACGATGAACTCGTCGGTCACGTCCTCATTGTACGACTGTTTGATCGCCTCTTGCGCCGACGGCGCCTGCCGGCCCTCACGCTGCACCAGCGCACGATAAGCCCGCTCTGTGCGCTGCCAGCGGTTGTCGCGGTCCATGGCATAGTAACGACCGCTGACGGTGGCAATGGTCGCCGGATGTTCCTCCAGAAATGCCTCTACCTCCTGCAGATAACTCAGGCCGCTTCTGGGAGGCGTATCGCGCCCGTCGGTGATGATATGCAGAACGGGCTCCATCCCTTCCTTGTTGGCCAATCTGATCGTGGCGTAAAGGTGTTCGACGTGGCTGTGCACGCCGCCCGGCCCTAATAGGCCCAAGATGTGCACCTTGCCCTCGTTCTTCTGGGCGTGGCGGACTCCCTCGAGCAGCGGCGACATCTCGTAGAATGATTCGTCAGAGATGCTTAGGTTGATGCGTGTGAAGTCCTGGTACACGATGCGCCCGGCGCCCAGATTGAGATGACCGACTTCCGAATTGCCCATCTGGTCTTGCGGCAATCCCACGGCTTCGCCTGACGCGTCCAGGACACAGCGCTCATACTCGCGCAACCAGCGATCATAATTGGGCGTCTGGGCCTGGACCACGGCGTTGCCGTGCGCCATCTCGCGGATGCCCCAGCCGTCGAGAATAATCAACGCCACGGGTCGATATTGTTTCATTTCAAACAGCTCCTTGCACCTCAATCGAACGAGTGCATGGCGGCACGTCTGTCGATGTCAATGTGTGTTTGTAGATAGGAGGGATTCTACCAACTCTGTGGGCAGGAACAACTGCAGGCATTGGGCCAGAGGGGCGCGGGGACGAGAAACAAAAAAGACGACAGGTGTATCACCCGTCGTCCCGCTAACTCCTCAGGCTGGACTCGAACCAGCAACCCTACGGTTAACAGCCGTATGCTCTGCCATTGAGCTACTGAGGAACATCGTCGCGCTGTATTTTAGCAAAAGTGAAAATTCTGTCAAATGCTGTTTACGTCGTTTTTATACTGTGGCCCCTGCCCTCGCTTGCCCCAATACCGGCCCTGGGATTACAATCTGGCTGCATCGCATACGCCATAAGGGACACTTGCGGAGGAACTGGTGAACACAGCCATAATCGTACACGGGGGCGCCGGCGCCTGGAGAATTCGAGAAGACCATCTACCGCAGGCGATTGCCGCCTGCGAAGAAGCGGCCGCCGCCGGTAGAGCCATTCTCGTCGAGGGGGGCGCGGCATTGGACGCCGTCGAAGCGGCGGTACGCATCCTGGAACTATGCCCGGTGCTCGATGCCGGACGCGGCAGCTATCCCAATGCGGAAGGCGAGATTGAAATGGACGCCATGATCATGGACGGTGAAAGTCTCGATCTGGGTGCGGTGGGCGCCGTGCAGCGCGTCATGCATCCCATTAGCCTCGCCCGGCGCATCATGAGCGATTCGGAACACACATTCCTGGTAGCTCACGGCGCGGACGCGTTCGCGCAGCAGATAGGATTCCCCCGCTGCGAGACGAGCGATCTGTTGGCCGAGCACACGGTTGACAGCAACGATCCCGCAGAGGCCCTGCCCGCGGACGAGAAGATGGGCACGGTGGGCGCCGTGGCGCTGGACGCCCACGGCAACCTGGCGGCAGCCACTTCTACCGGCGGCACACGCCGCAAGAAGTCAGGCCGCGTCGGCGACAGCCCCCTGGTGGGCAGCGGCGCCTATGCCGACAACTGGACCGCAGCAGCCAGCGCCACCGGCTATGGCGAGGCGCTGATGAAAGTGGTTATCAGCAAGCGCGTGTGTGATTTCGTGGCCAACGGCCTGCCGGCCCGCGAAGCCTGTGAGGCCGCCATCGCTGTGCTAGGCCGGCGCGTGCAGGGACGCGGCGGCGTCATCGCCTTGGATGCACGAGGCAACATCGGCTGGGCCTATAACACCAAAGCGATGCCCCACGCCTATGCTGCGGGCGAGGACCCCATACAGAGCAACGCCTGAAGCGGAGAGCGGCAGGCTTGAGCGGCCTTACGCCTTCGAGCGCCCGCGGCGCGCGTAGGCTGCCAGGAAGTGAATCCCGCTCTCGATGCCCCGGTAAAAATTCGGCACGTGAAAGCGCTCGTTGGGCGAGTGGATGCGGTCATCGGGCAGGCCGAAGCCCATCAACACCGTCTCCAGACCCAGGTGGCGCTGGAAGTCGCCCACCACGGGAATCGAGCCACCCTCGCGCCTGAAGAGCGGCCCGCGCCCGAACACCGTCTCGTAAGCCTCGGCGGCGGCCTGCACGGCAGGCGTATTGTAATCATTCATTGACGCCGCTGCGGCGCCCAGGTGCTCAAAGCTCAGGCGCACGCTGGGCGGGGCCAGTTCCCGCACGTAGGCCTCGAACAGCTCGCCGATCTTCTCTGGATCTTGATCGGGCACCAGTCGCATGGATACCTTGGCGTGAACCCTGCTAGGAATGATCGTCTTGGCCCCTTCGCCGGTGTAGCCGCCAACGATGCCGTTCACGTCCAGCGTGGGTCGTGCGCCCAGCCGTTCCACCAGCGAGTATTCGGGCTCGCCCCACACAGCGGGCGCGCCCGTCTGCGCCAGCCAGCGCTCTTCATCCAGCGACAACTGCGCCAGCATGGCGCGCTCGTCCTCGCTCAGCGCGCGCACGTCGTCGTAGAAGCCGGGAATCTGGATGCGCCCCTCTTCATCTTTCAGGCCGGCGATGATATGGCTCAGGGCGTTAATAGGATTATTGATGCCGCCCCCATAACTGCCAGAGTGGATATCGTGATCCGGTCCAATCACGTCCACCAACACATAGCAAAGGCCGCGCAGGCCGTAAACAATCGACGGCTGTTGCGGCCCGAGCATGGCCGAATCGGAAATCAGGGCTACGTCCGCAGCCAGCAGTTCCTTGTGTTGCGGGACGAACGCACTCAGATGCTTGCCGCCGATCTCCTCCTCCCCTTCCACGATAAACTTAACGTTGAGCGGGAGGCGGCCCTCGCTCTGCAGATACGACTCAACCACCTTGACGTGAATGTACAGCTGCCCCTTGTCGTCGGAAGCGCCGCGCGCATACAGGAAATCGTCTCGCACTTCTGGTTCAAAGGGGCGCGTGTGCCACTCGTCAAGCGGCTCCGCCGGCTGCACGTCGTAGTGCCCGTAAATCAAAACGGTGGGCGCCTGCGGCCCGGCGTGCAGCCAGTCGCCATAGACCAGGGGATGGCCCTCCGTTTCAAAGAGCTGCACATTTTCCAACCCGGCGTCGCGCATGGCCTGCGCTAACCATTGCGCTGCCGCCCGCACGTCTCCGGCGTGTTCTGGTCGCGTACTGATGCTGGGAATGCGCAGAAATTCGATCAACTCCTCCAGGCGCGCCTCTTGCTTCTGCTCCGCATGGCGCAACACTGCCTCCTTAGCCTCGGTGTCCATACTGTTTTCTCCTTTGTTACGTATTCTGAGCCACTTTCCGCTATAATCGTGAGCGTATGGAATGAGAACCCCTGCTGACAGTGCAGATTATAACGAACAGGACGTGGTTGCGCCCAATGGTTGCAAGACAACCGCGCGCTACCGGCGAAACTCAATGAACGACGAAAACGGAACCGGACATCACCAATCTCAAGAACTGACCCTGAGCGCGCGGCTGGAGAGCATTCTTTTCGTGTCCAGCGGACCAGTCAGCCTGCACCGGCTGGCCCGCGCGCTGGACGTGACACCCGCCGCCGTGCGCGGCCTGCTCCTTACGCTGGAGGAGGAGTGCCAGCAAAGAGGGCTGCGCCTGCAGTGGAGCGGCAACGAGGTGCAATTCACCACAGCACCCGAAGCCAGCGAGGTGATCGAGCGCTTCCTGGGGCTGGAATTCACCACGCGGCTGAGCCAGGCAGCGTTGGAAGTGCTCTCCATTGTGGCCTACATGCAACCGACTACGCGCCCCGACATTGACGATATCCGCGGCGTCAACTCCGACGGCGCCCTGCGCACGTTACTCAGCAAGGGCGTCATCGAGGAAGTAGGCCGCATGGACACACCGGGCCGTCCCATTCTCTATGGAACGACGCCCGAATTTCTACAATATTTCGGGCTCAGCTCGCTGGACGAGCTGCCGCCGCTGGAACTGGAAGACGAAGAAGAATAACACGTTACGGCGCAGGGCTTGCACCGGCCTGCGCGCTAATTGTTCTTTATGGCAAGACAGGAAGAACGCCTGCAGAAGATTATGGCCAAAGCAGGACTGGGCTCGCGGCGCGCCAATGAAAAACTAATCAAGGCCGGTCGCGTGAAGCTCAACGGCCGCGTGGCCACGCTGGGCGACAAGGCCAATCCCGAGATTGATCGCATCGAAGTGGACGGCGAGGAAATAGAGTTCGAAGCGCCCATCTATATTATGCTCAACAAGCCGCGCGGAGTGCTCTCGTCCACCGAGGACGATCTGCAGCAAGGCCGGCCCACCGTGCGCGGCATGGTTGACGTGCCGGGCCACATCTATCCCGTGGGCCGCCTGGACAAGACCAGCGAAGGCCTGATCCTGCTGACCAACGACGGCAAACTGGCACACCGTCTCACCCACCCCCGCTTTGAACATGAAAAGGTGTATGACGTTACCGTCACAGGCCACCCGAGCAAGGACACCCTACAACGCTGGCGGCGCGGCCTCATGCTCCGCGATAAGAAAACGGCGCCGGCCGGTGTTGAGGTCATTGATCAGGATGAAAGTACGACCCGCCTGCGCATCACCATGCGTGAGGGTCGCAAGCGCCAGATCAGACGCGTGGCGGCGCTCCTGGGCCACGACGTACAGCGCTTATTCAGGGAAAAGATCGGCCCGCTCTCTGTTGGTGATTTACCGCGCGGGCAGTGGCGCCGCCTGACAGAGAAAGAAGTAGAAGCGCTGCACGACGCCGTGGGTACGCCGCCGGAAGAGCGGAGACGACGCCGTTCATAAGGCAAAAGTCAGCTGAACACCCATCGTCACTTACAACCTAATAGACGGCAGCACGCAAGCCAAATTCTCAGAACGGACAGCGTGAAGGAGGGACGGCGATGAATTCACCGCCAGGGAAGATCACAAAGCGCGGCTTTGTCATGACGGGCGGAGGCGCTAAAGGACTATACGAGGCGGGCGTAATTAACGCCTTTCACCTTTGCGGCATGGAGTTCGACGTTATCACCGGCTCCTCCATTGGAGCTATCAACGCCCTCTTCTTTGCCGAATACCTGCTGCGCAAAAAGCAACTGCCGCCCGAAGAACGCGCCGACCCCGAACGGGCCATCGAGGCCCTGGACCCCCTTGTCAGAGCCTTCCAACAAGCGTGGTGGCGGTTGCCGGAAGCGGGCATCATCGACGACGGCGAAGAGGGACCGCTGGGCCAGCTGAAGAACGATCTGAGCCGGGCCAACCTGGATTTGCCCCTGCTGGTGCGGCTGGGCTGGTGGTGGTCCGATCCCAACCGCTGGGACGTGCCGCCCCTGAGCGTCTGGCCCCATTTTTTGCGGCTGGGCCGCGAGCTGGTGGCGCGTCTGGGCGACGGTCACGAACTGTTCAAAATCCTGAAGCGAGAGAAGCACGGTCCCGTAGAGGCCATGTTTCGCGCTTATCTGGCGCGCTTTGGCATCGAGCAATCGCTGGTGCCGGAGGAGCCTAACATCCTGCGCGATTACTTCACGACGCCTCAGGTCCCCTTGTCCCTGGCGCATCTCACCGGCGAGCGGACAGCCTCCGGTGATCCCCAGACATTGATTGAAGCGGATCGCACATTCCGCGAATATTGGGAGGAAGGCATTGATGTGCGCCTGACACGGGCCAACTATCGCACCGGCCGCCTGGAACTCTCCGCCTTCACCCCAATCGACGATTTCATCACTTATCTGGAAAGTCGCGACGCCGCGCGCAGCCTGACGCTTGGCAGCTCACGGCTGATGCTGCCCGGCAACCCCAACGCCATCAACGCAGCCATCGCCTCTGGTCGCTTTCCCGGCGTCTTCGCCCCCTTCCCCATTACCGACATCTACCTGGAAGGAGACGATGCACAACAAGAGCCGGAAAACGCCCTGCTCTACCAGATTCTGCGCCTGGGACTGGGCGCACCAGAGGTGCGAGAAGCGCTGTATCCACATTACGTAGCCAGCAATCCCCAGAGCGACAGCCAGGCGCTTGCCTACATTTTCGAACGGCTCTATCCGTACTGGATCGACTTACCAATTCCGCGCATTGATGATACGTACATCGACGGCGGCGCCATCGATAATACCCCCACGAATAGCGCTGTGGACGCCATCCGTGAGGCCATCGACATACGGTCGCACTCTCGCCGCGACTACAACCTCGATCTCTACGTCGTCTTTCTGCACTCCGAACCGGACCCGGGCACGGCCAAAACAGTGGCCGATCCCGCCCTGTACCAGATCGTCACGCGCACGCTCAAGATCCAGGGTGCGGCCAAACTGACCAGCGATGCAGGCGTGGTCAACACCATCAACCGCTTTGGCAACCACGGCGAGGAGTTGGGGCGACAGCTACGCCTCCTGCTGGACAGCGTGCGACAGACCCTGGACGGGCTGGCGGAGACGATGGACGCCGACGCCGTAGAAACGGTACAACAGGCGTTGTTACAACAGTTGAGGTCTCTGGCGGCTGCGCACGGTCTGGAGACGCCTGAGAGTGATGATCTGCATGCCCTTTTGCAGGGACTGGACCACCGCAGCCAGGAACTCCTCAGCCGTCGCCTGCCCCTTAACGTTACGCCGGTGGAGATTTACCCCGACGACATGCAGCTTGAAACGCTGCAGTTCACGGAACGGCTGGGCTTCCGCAGCGACAAGGCCATCGAGGCCATGACCATGGGCTGCTACAATACGATGTGGCGCCTGCGCCGCTTCCTGGAGAGCAAGGAAGCCAGCACCTCCCTGGACGAGGTTGACCAGCGAGCGTTGCAGTTGGCGCGAAAATGGATGGGTTTCGCAGAGTGGCCCCGGTCCGAAGGCGAGGCAGAGGCGCTGGAGGTCAACTGGCGCTGCCAACGCACGCGCTGCGTGTTCCATGCCATGCACTGCCGTCATGGCCGGCGCGTACAACGCGTGGCGCGCATCAGCGTCAGCCAGGCTGCCTGAGCATTACTGCGTCCAACATTGTCATCCATCCGGCGCTGCGCTACGATGGAGGCAATCTACCAAATTAAGACAAACTCGGTGCCAGAGGTGTTCTCATGATACCAATTGCTACATTTTCCATAGTTGCCTACGATCCCGCCCGCGAGGAGTGGGGCGTTGCCGTGCAATCCAAATTCCTGGCAGTGGGCTCGGTCGTGCCCTGGGCGCGAGCGGGCGCCGGCGCCGTCGCCACCCAATCCTACGCCAACGTGATGTATGGGCCGGACGGCCTGCGCCTGATGGGCGATGAGGATCTGCAGGCTGAAGAAACGATTGCAGCCTTGACCAAAGATGATGAAAATCGGCCGCTGCGCCAGGTGGGCGTCGTCGATAGCAAAGGGCGTGCTGCGGCATTCACCGGCGAGGAGTGCTACGATTGGGCCGGCCATCACGTCGGGGACGGTTTCACCTGCCAGGGCAACATCCTGGTTCCCGGCACGGTGGAGGCTATGGCGCAACGTTTCCAGGAGGTGCGCGGCGGCGAGGGCGAACTGGCCGACTGGCTGGTAGAAGCGCTGATCGCCGGTCAGGCCGCCGGCGGCGACTCGCGCGGGCGGCAATCGGCCGCGGTCCTGGTTGTGCGTGAAGGGGGCGGGTACGGCGGCAACAATGATCTCTATCTCGACCTGCGAGTAGACGATCACCCCACGCCCATCCAGGAGCTGAAACGGCTGGTAGAGATGCACCACCTCTATTTCCAGGAGGTGAATGAAGACGACCTGATTCCGCTGGCCGAGATCGCCGCCGATTTGCAATTATTGTTGGCGCGGGCCGGCTATTACGATGGGCCGCAGAGCGGCGATTTTGACGACGCCACCCGCAAAGCCCTGCGCGCGCTGGTGGGAACCGAAAACCTAGAGGAGCGCTGGAACGGCGAAGGCGATCACATCGACCGCAAGGTGGTGGACTTCCTGCAAAGCAAATACTCCTAGCGCACGCAGTTTTTCTCCAGTGGACAAATTGACATTGCCAAATCCAATGGTATAATTTTTCGTCGAGGGGTATGA
>DATHSI010000323.1:0-2631 GCA_035464315.1 Candidatus Sulfomarinibacteraceae bacterium | reverse complement strand
GGGCAGGTGACGGTGAAGAAGCTGGTGATGGCCGTGGATTGCGGCGTGGCCATCAACCCCATCACCGCCAGCGGGCAGGTGGAAGGGGGCATGACGCAGGCGCTGGGCTACGCTCACTGCGAGGAGATGGCCTACGACGAGAAGGGGCGCATGGTCAACCCCGCCCTCGGCCCCTACAAGATCTACCGCGCCGACGAGATGCCGGAGATGGACGTGATTCTGGTGCAAACCGTGGAGCCCAGCGGCCCGTTTGGGGCCAAGGCCGTGGCCGAGATCCCCAAAGACGGCGTGGCCCCCGCCCTGGCCAGCGCCATCCACGACGCCACCGGCGTGTGGATCCGCCAGATCCCCTACACGCCGGAGCGTGTGTGGCAGGCGCTGCAGGACGCGGAAGGATAAAAATCAGGGGACACAGTTAACACAGATCTGACAGATTTTTCTTTTATCTGTGACACTTGTGTTTATCTGTGTCCCGTTTAATGTAGGACAATAGTCCCATTGCCACAGGCCAACGCTGCTTTGCGGGGAGCAACAGGGGACGGGGCGGCTCATTATGTTCTCATGCAGGGATGATCCCACGCTGGGCATTTGCTACAATGCCAGGGCTTGTGAGGATGAATGTGCCAGTATGAACTCCTGACGGAATCGATCTGTTGATTTGAATCGAGCAGTGATCGCCAGGACCGGGCCTCGCCGCTGGAGGGCGGACGGCCCACGTGGTCTGCGGCGGCCAATTGGAGTGAAAGGCTATGGAGACTCCCCTTCCTATCGCGCGTCCCGGTGATGTATGTATTCTGGTAGAACCGCTCCCCGCCCAGGTTCCACAGTTACGACGCCTGCAGCAACAGTTACAGGTGAGATACGGGGGGCAGCCCCAGGAACCGATCCACTTTACCTGCCAGCGCTTTGCGCTGCCCGACGCCTCCGCGCTGCCCATGATCGCCTGCCGGTTACAAGAAGTGGTTGCCACCATGCCATCGATCACCGTGCGCGCCGATCACGTGGAACTGGTGGAGCACCCGTTCTGGGAATTCTGCGTCCTGCGTTGGGAGCTGCAACTGGACCGGCAGATGTATCGCTTGGCGCGCGAGGTAGCCACGGCGCTGGAACGCAGCGGCATGACGCCCCACTATCCCACACGTGACGGCTGGCTTCCGCACGTGACGGCCCTGGGTCACATCCCCGTCAGCCACGGCTTCAGCGTCAACGGCGAGCACCGCGGGCAGTTGTTATACCGCGGCGGGCGGCTGGTGCTCTCGCAGGTTCAGGAAGGAAAGCGGTTCGAAATTCTGGCCAAAATCGACATGGAAGGGACGCAATCGCATCTCCGGACGGCAACACGGAGTTAATTACGGTGCGTTTTGTTCCCACAGCGCGCGCCACACGCCAAGCGCATTCAATCGCCCAGCCATGCGATCAACAGTCGCAGCGTCCAGCGTGCGGCCCTGAACGCGTATGATCGAAGCAATGTCGTCAAGGTGGCGGGTAGATCGACTGTCGGCATAGGCGCGCAGCTTGCTGGCGATGGCATCTTCCACCGCAACATACGCCGCATCACGGATCTCGTCCATGGGCAAGTAGACGCGCTGCTCCAATGCCTGCTGCAACAGACACTCTCCCCGCGGCACGTAAAAGTCGCTCTTGATGTGTGAGTCGAGGTGGATGACGTTGACGGAGCCGCCCTCCAGCACCGCGCGCTGCACCGACGCGCGGTCCACGTGGTAGTGAGTCTCCCGAAGGCGTTTCACGAACAGGTCTGCCGCAAATCCCCGGTGACCAACCAACACGTCCATGTCCATGGTGAAGCGCGGCTCGCCATAGGCCACCACGGCCAACCCGCCCCAGATAGCGTAAATCGCGCCAATTGCCTCCAGTACGTCGATGACGCCGCCAAAGGCGCGGTTTTGCTGTAGCGGATCTGACTGCTGGGTCATCAGAGCCCGTGATCCCCGAAGACCAGACGGCGCGCCGCGGCGTCAACCTGTGCCTCTTCCCAGTCGGGGTGCTCCCGGGCCAGGAGCAGGCGTTTCTGGCGCAGGGCGAACTCGGCAGCGGCAAACGCCTGGCGGTTTTTCTCGGGTACGGACATGGCTCGGATACGGGCCACGTGCTCCCAGTCTATGGCCTCCTGCCATTTGGAGGCAGGCATGTCTAGGGGAGGATGCTGCAGATAATAGCCCTCGACCCCGGACCGGCGCGAATAAGCAATACGTATCCCGCCCTCGCGCAGCGCCCTCAGGTCGCGCCACAGGGTTTCGTCCGGGCGCCGCCCCCAGCTGTCCCGCCCAAGCTGGGCGTCAATCGCCTGCCAGATTTCTTCGCGCGTATGTGCGCCGCCGTCGGCCAACAGGTCCACGAGGGCCGCGCGACGCGACGCGACGGTATCGCGTGCCATCTGGCCGGCCATGGCCGCGAGGCGCAAACGGGTCTGTTCCTCGCTTGGGCCACTGTGCTCTCGCGCCGCTTTGCGCCAGCGTTCTGCAGGGTGTTGTTGTGCTTCCATAACAAGATTATAGAGTAAACTGGGGTTTAAAACCAGGTTTACTGGACATTGCGACCGGCTGCCCACCTGCCCCCCAGCGGGTACAATTTTCTCGCCTTGTTAGTGTCAATCGGGAGAACATGGCGTTG
>DATHSI010000322.1:0-1599 GCA_035464315.1 Candidatus Sulfomarinibacteraceae bacterium | reverse complement strand
CATGTTTTCAAACAACCTTTCGGTGTCTTCCCTCCAGCACAATTCGGTTCCCAGCATTCCAAAGCGATACTGCCGGCCGGTGGATTCCACTAAAAACACAAGCCTTTCCCGGATCAATCCCTTTAGATTCCGGTCCCCAGGTGCACGGTGACGGCATGCTCTGCACCGTCATCGCGCAGCGGAATCACCCCATCGGATCGTTGTTCACCGTCCAGCGTAACATGTGTCACGCCCCGGCAGACGCCCGTGGGATTGTTGACCTGGATGCGGTAAAGTGCGGTTCCATGTCGCAGCGTCATCTCGTAGCTCTCCCAGTGGGGCGGAATACAGGGCTCGATGCGCAGCTCGTCGCCCGTGCGGTTCAGCCCCAGGATGGCCTCAATCCCCAGCCGATACAGCCAGCCCGCGGAACCAGTGTACCAGGTCCAGCCACCCCGCCCGGTATGCGGCGCAACGCTATAAACATCCGCCGCGACCACGTAAGGCTCCACGCGATAGCGGCGCGCTTTGGCGGCTGTGCTGCTGTGGTTGATGGGGTTCAGCAAGTCGAGTAGATGCCAGGCGCGCACGCCATCGCCCATGCGGGCATAGGCCCATATGGTCCAGACAGCCGCATGGGTATACTGACCGCCGTTCTCACGAATGCCCGGGGGGTAGCCCTTGATGTAGCCAGGGTCGCGGGGCGTTTTATCCAGCGGCGGTGCGAAGAGCAGCAGCAGCCGGTCCTCCTCGCGCACCAGCTTCTCGTTCACCGCCGCCATCGCCTGGTGAGCCCGTTTCTCTTCCGCCGCTCCGGAAAGCACCGCCCAAGCCTGGGCAATCGCGTCGATCTGACATTCCCTGTTTTGCGCCGAACCCAGGGGCGTCCCGTCGTCGTAAAAAGCGCGCACATACCAGTCTCCATCCCAGGCGTGCTCCGCGAGTGCGCTTTGCAGATCTTCCATTTGCTGGCGATACTGTGCGACTTGTTCCGCGTCCTTAAGCGCGGTGCACATCGGCATGAAGGCTGCCAGTGTAGCGTATCGTAAACAGGCCAGCCAGACACTTTCGCCCCGGCCCTCAATGCCAACACGATTCATGCCGTCGTTCCAGTCACCCCCGCCCATCAGGGGCAGGCCGTGCGGACCGGTGGCGCCCATCGCCAGTGCCCGCCGGCAGTGCTCGTAGATGGTGTAAGTCTCTTCCGTCAGCGGATACTGATCATAGCGTTCTGCTTCGTCGTGCGCCAGTGGTTTGCCCCGGCGAAAAGGTTCCTCATCCTTCAGCAAGGCAACGTCGCCGGTGACTTGCACGTAATGGGCCACCACGTAGGGTAGCCACAACAGATTGTCGGTGATACGTTTGCGCACGCCACGACCCGAAGGCGGATGCCACCAGTGCAGTACGTCCCCGGCTTCAAACTGGTGGCGCGCCGCGCGCAGGATGTGCTGCCGCGCCATCTCGGGCGCGGCGTGCAGCGTCGCCAGCACGTCCTGCAACTGGTCACGGAAACCGTAGGCGCCGCTGGATTGATAGAAACCGGACCGGCCCCAGAGTCGACTGGAAATGTTCTGGTAGAGCAACCAGCCGTTGAGCAGGAGATCTACGGCGCGATCCGGT
>DATHSI010000321.1:0-2809 GCA_035464315.1 Candidatus Sulfomarinibacteraceae bacterium | reverse complement strand
CGAAAGGTTTGGCTTGCGTCCGGTCACCGAAGACTAAGTATGCCGCAGCGGCATGCGGGGCGCAGGTCAAGCGAGCCACCTCTCCCTCTACTGCAAAGTGACCCCACTCGGGGCAAAGGGAACGTTTTTAAGAGGAGGGTTCTAAAGCCAGCTCAATTGCCGCGCGCAGCGTCTCCTCACTCTGCGGTCCAAAGAATCGTTCGATAACATCGCCACTTGCGTCCAGGACGACGAAGGAGGGATGACCACGAAGGCCATAGTGGCCCTGTAGGGCAGCGCTTTCACTGTCTATGGCATCGAGGCGTACAACGGATATCTCACTACCAAATTTATCTTCTAGCCCATTCACGATGGGCATCATTTCCCGTCAGGGCACTCAATTGTCTGTGTAGAACATGATGAGCGCCGGCCCCTCGACGGCTGGCTCATCTTGAGGTTCTGCACCCACCCTACACCCCGCCAGTAGCGGCACCAGCAAGAAAAACAAAATTAAACGTCTCATATCTTCAATTCTCGTCGACCGGTCCCGGATCATTCAACGACTGCTCCCACTGAATCGCGCGAACGTCCTCAGGCCAGGTGCTCTTGATGTAAGTCAGAACAGCTTCAAGTTCGTCATCAGTCAGAACGCCAGCGTATGCAGGCATATTGCTGGTCCCCAGAGTACCTAGCCGCTGGCCACCCTGCAAGATAGCCTCTCGCAACACGCGATCGCTGTGGTGCCATGTGTGGCCGCTCTCGTCGTGCGGAGGCGCCCTGAAGGAGCCATCGACGTTGCGCGGCTTCCAGTCCACTTCGCCTTCCAGATTTTCTCCGTGGCACTCAGCACAGTATTGGGCATAAACTGTCTCTCCCAACATAACCAGCGTTGGATCTGGCGTTGGCGCAGAGAGCGTTGGCGCAGAGAGCGGCGTCGTAGTTGGTGTTCGCAGGTCGACGCCAGTTGCTGTGCAGGAGGATAAGAAAAGAAGGAAAAACGAAAGCAACCTTCTGGCCAACACGCCACTTTGCGGGCGCCTCCTTAGTCTATTTAGCAGGGCATCCACCGTCTCCTCTTGCAAAATGGGCACGGTTCTCAAGACCTCCTCATCGTAAAAATCGAGTACCATGGCTATCAGGTTGGAAGCGTCACCTGCAACCGGGTACCTTTGCCAGGCTGAGACTCTAGCGCGAGGTGGGCGCCGATGAGCTCAGACCGTTCGTGGATGCCGAGTAGACCGTAGTGGCGCCGTGGGACTAATTCGGCCGGGCTTTCGGGAACGACGAAGCCTCGACCGCTGTCCTCGATAGTGAGCGCCACCTTCTCCGCCGCAAAGCGTAACTCGATAAGGGCCGCGTTTGCTGCCGAGTGGCGGCAGACGTTGTTGAGGGCTTCCTGTGCAATGCGGTAGAGGGCCAGCTCCACTTCTGCCGGTAAGCGGCGCTCTGTGCCCAGTAGTTGGAAGCGGATGGCGATGTTGGTCGCTCCGCACACCTCCTGCACCAGCATCTTCAATGCCGGCGCCAGGCCCAGATCTTCAAGGTAAATGGGGCGCAGAGCATGGATCGTGCGTCGCAGATCGCTAATGAGCTGTGACACCATCTGCTGCATCTCGTTTAACTGCGCGACTGTTTGCCCGTCCTGTGGTGTAAGCTGGACCAACTGGATGCGCTGGTTCAGGGCAATCAGCGACTGGATGGTATCGTCGTGCAGATCTCGGGCCAGGCGCCGTCGCTCCTCTTCCAGGCCGGCAGTAATGGCGCCTAAATAGTCACGTAGACCTCGCTGGGCGCTACGCACCTTCTGCGCCATGTGTACCAGCTCCACCTGCAGCCGCTGTATTTCGGCAATGCCTCCGACGGGTTCCTCTATCGCTTCGAAGTCTCCCCAGGCCAGAGCCGTCGCCTTTTCCTCCAACGATTGCAGCGGCTGTACGATTTGTAGCACGCTGAATCCCAGGCCCACGAGGGAGATAAGCAACAGGGGCGCCAGGACTAGTGGCGCCCACTCCGTTGTACGCAGAAAAGGATCGGTCACCCGTTGCCATGGTTCCTCGATGACCAGGGCCCAACCCACCGGGGTAATGGGGCTGAAGGCGACCACATGTTCACCTTCATCGCCCGAGAAGTAAGTGGTACCGCTTTCACCGCGCAGCGCACTGATCACGCCCGGGTGCTGAAGGATAGTGGATGCTTCCAGGAGCGGGGGGCCGGCGCGATAAATGAGATCGCCGTCATCAGTAATAACGGCAGCGGCCCCCGCGTCGCCGCTGCCAAAGATGCGGCTAAGAGCATTGCGCGCCAGGGCCGACGGCGAGAATCCGCCGGCGGCTGTAAAGCCATCCACCCGAGCGGCCACAATGAGCGTGCGCTGTCCCTGATCCAAAGGGTCACTCGACGAGCCGTTAATGGCGCCTGCGGCGCTAAACGGCGTAGCAAAGAAGGCGGCCTCGCCCGCACGATGGTCGTCTGTGGCCAGTGACGCCAGGGTGGAGAAGACGGTCTGCCATGCTTCCTGGGTTCCGGTTGCCGTCAACAGCGTTCCCTCCGGGCTAAAAAGGGCAAGGCCATACTCAAAGGAGGGGAGCAAGGGGCCGACGTCGACGAGCGCCTGCGCGGGGTTTTCCATCTGCGCTGCCCTCTGCGCCACGGCCTCTACAGCCACCGCACGTTGCTCCAACTGTTCGCTAACCGCGGCTGCAGCCGCGCGCGCGGCGCGCTCGTCGCGCTCGCCCACCAGGGTGCGCATCGCTCGCTGGTGCAGGATGGAACTGCCGGTGGCTACCAGCAGCAGGAGTAGGGTGAGCGGGAGCAGGACGAGGAAGAAGAG
>DATHSI010000320.1:0-2042 GCA_035464315.1 Candidatus Sulfomarinibacteraceae bacterium | reverse complement strand
CCGCGGTCCCTGACCTGGCCGGTCGGGAGACCTTTCCTCCAGGATCGTGATCCAAATCCCATCGTCTGCCAGCCAGAGGGTGTGCTCGCCGGTCCCGAGTTTGAAGCGGGCGTCCTCTGCGAATTGCCCCACGTTCTCGATGAACATGGCATTCGCGGCGAACTCCGTCTCCTCAAGGGGCGGCGTGACATCTATCGCCGCTCCGGATGCCGGCGGTCGGGTTGCCGGCCCGAGCAAAACCAAGGCGAGAAGCGTGCTGATAAACAGGAAGAGGAAAAGGTGTGTGCGATTCATGAGATGCCTCCCGGGTCGCCCGCCTGACTTGTGCCGCCCATTGCTGAACGTAGAGGGGTACCGCTTCCCCGACCGAAGCGCCTGGCCCCGACCACAACGCGACGACGAACTTTAGTCTGTAGTTTAGGCGTAGGAGAGGGGTCATGTCAAGGAAAATCGCTTAGGAGCTTCCGCCAGCAGGGGTGTTGGTGTTGAGCGACAATGTCATCCCTAATTGAAAAGGGAAAATGTCACCGTTGCTGCTGCTGCTTTTTTTAACATTCCGTCCGTTGCCTGCTAACCGCGACGCCAGGGATGGTCGGCGGGTGGCTTGCGATAGACGCGCGGCGACTTGATGGCTGCGCCATTGGCGGAAACAGGTTGTGAGGTGACCGCCCGCTGCTGTGGTGCAACGAGGTGATGGGCGGCTGGCTCAAATGCCTCCAGGTGCGGCGGGCCCAACTGAGCCGGCTGGAACAGGCCCAGCATCTGTCCCTGGTGGACCACGGCGAGGCGCCCATCCATACGATGGTGGAGGGCAAGGCGGCAGCCGGCCAGGGTGGTCCGCACAGGAAGGTCGGGCAAGGCCAGGACGTGCCCGAAGAGGGAGATGGTGTGGTCCTTGGCCACCGTACGCCAGTAGGTAAAGTGGATCTGCTCGTTGGCCTGGGCACGGCTGAGGCAGGGGCGGTAGGCCGAGCCTGGTTGCGCCGCTGCCTTCATGAAGCGCTGGTTAAAGCGGGGTAGATACCGTTGGAGCACGGCGTTGGCCTCCTCTAAGCTCCCCGCGCCAGCGCGGCGCAGCTCCTTCACCAGGCGGTCTTGCAGCGTCCCAAACAGGCGCTCCACGCGTCCTTTGGCCTGTGGCGAACGCGCGCCAATCAGGCCAACCTCCAGCTCATCCAGCAGACGGCCGAGGTGCGAGCGTGGCTCCAGTCCCTCTAGCTGCTCCTCTACCGTGGGCTCTTTGGGACTCTGGAAGATGGTGTGGCGGTCGGCGTAGAGCGCCAGCGGCAGCCCATGCGTGTGGCTGATGTGGTGCAACAGCAAAGCGTAACCGGTGGCATCCTCCTCTTCACGAAACAGCGCCCAGGGCACTTCATTGGTGGCGTCGTCGATGGCCGCGTGCAAGGTCAGCCAGGGACCGCGTCCCTCCAGCCAATCGTGCTTACTGCCATCTACCTGCAGGAGCATCCCCGCCTGTGGATAGCGCTGGCGTCGCCGGCGATGCCTCGGTGCGCGGCGCTTGCGCGGGCTGCCCAGCCCCTGTTCCCGTCGCACGCGACGTACGGTTGGACGAGAGACGGCTATCTCCTGCCGCTCTGCCAGCTCTTCCGTGAAGTGGCTGTCGTTGTAATCGCGGTACTCGCTACGCGCCAGACGCACAATCTCCGCCTCCACGGCTGCATCCAGCTTATTTGCCGGCTCTCGCCCACGATTGCCGTGCATCAACGCCGCCGCGCCTCGACACCGATAACCGGCCAGCAATCGTCGCGTCTGCCGCAGGCTGAGCCCCAGCACATCGGCGGCCTCCTGCCCTGTCAACCGTCCTGCCAACACCTCATTCATCACCAATAATCGCTTCTGTTCTTTCTTGTTCAATGTCACCTCGTTCATAGGGTGACATTATCGCTTTTCTCTTAATGGGTGTCAGAATCGCTTTACTATAACACAGGTTCAAATCGCGCTTGACAGACCCATTTTGTTTATGCTACAGTGTTGGTCGGCGCGCCCTGTACTTTGGGCGCGAAACTATCTAAATTGTCTTA
>DATHSI010000319.1:0-82520 GCA_035464315.1 Candidatus Sulfomarinibacteraceae bacterium | reverse complement strand
GAAAAGAGTTTCCAGGTTGTATTATCCTGACTGAACGGCAAGGATCTGCCGTCCGCGGTCCGTGGTCCGCCCGCCTATCCCAGGTAATCGCGCAGCGCGTTGCTGCGGCTGGGGTGGCGCAATTTACGCAAGGCTTTGGCCTCGATCTGGCGGATACGCTCGCGGGTGACGCCGAAGCGTTTGCCCACCTCCTCCAGCGTGTGATCCTTGCCGTCGTTGAGGCCAAAACGCATTTCCAACACTTCCCGCTCGCGGTCGGTGAGGAAACCCAATACCTGGCGAATCTGCTCGCGCAGCAGCTCTTTGGAAGCAGCGTCTACCGGCTGATCCACGCTTTCATCTTCAATGAAATCGCCCAGCTCTGTAGAATCCTCATGGCCGATGGGCGTCTCCAGAGACATCGGATCCTGAGAGATGCGCAAAATATTGCGCACCTTGCTCGCCGCCTGTTTCCACTTGCGATTCAGGAACGGTTCCGGCTGGCGGTCCTCTTCCAGCGCCTGCTTGATGCTGGCCGCCTCTTCCGGCGTCAGGTAATCCAGTTCCAGGACCAGCTCCTCCACGCTCGGTTCGTGCCCCAGCTTCTGCACCATGTCCCGCTGCATGCGCATGATCTTGTTGATCGTCTCGAACATGTGCACAGGGATGCGAATGGTGCGCGCCTGGTCGGCGATGGCGCGGCTGACAGCCTGCCGGATCCACCACGTGGCATAGGTGCTGAATTTAAACCCTTTCGTATGGTCGAACTTCTCAACGGCGCGCAGCAGACCCACGTTACCCTCCTGCACCAGGTCCAGGAACGGGATGCCGCGGCCCATGTACTTCTTGGCAATGCTCACCACCAGTCGCAGATTGGCGCGCGTCAGGTTCACCTTGGCTTCCTCGACCCGGTGGTAGATCATAAATTCGTTGTAGTTGAGCGCCGGATCATCATCCGTGATCCATTGGCGGAAGGTAGCGGGCGACGGCGGTTCGTTATGCTCCATGTAATACGCGGAAAGTTGGCTGGAGAGGTCGATGGGCAGCAGGTAGATATTGGCGAATAGAGCAAAGATGCTCTCTGCCAGATCAGTCCATTCCTCGGCCCCGCTCCAGTCGCCTTCATTAAGGTAGTGGCGAAGATAGGAGGGGGATTCGCTGCGCCAACTCTCGCGCAGATTCTGCGCCTCCAGAATGAGCATTGAGAGGTTGGGAAGATCGACCTCGATGGCCTGCGCAGCTTCGGCGACCTGCTCCCAATTGGCCAACAACTCTTCGTAATTAGCCAGCATGGTGTGGAACTGGACATCTTCTTCGGCCCCCTCCTCCACAACCTGAGCGGTCAAGCTCTCCAGTTCGTTGGCCGAATCGAGTTGCACAGAGAGCCACACTTCATGCTCGGCCGTCAATAACGGTACCTGGCCAATCTCCTTCAGATAAGTGTGGACCGGATCGTCTTGAAGGCCGCTGTCATAATACCCCTCCTCGTCTTCCCCGTCTTCCTCTTCAGGCACAAGGAGGTTAGCGGTCTCACTACCATCGTCAATGGTCTCCCCCGACTCAGTCACAATGCTAATTCCCAGGCTCTGCAGGCGCTGATAGAGCTCCTCGGCCTGGTCTTCATCGGCAGAGGCTAAGATGGCTTCTACTTCGGCTTCGTTGATCTTGCGTTGCCGCCGCGCCCTCTTGAACAGGGCTTCGACGTCAATCGCATCCAGATCAGTATCTTCAGAGTCTACGACTTCTTCGTCAAAATCCATAGTTCACTTGTTTCCGTATGCGGAAAACATCCTGCCGTACAACCTCTGCAACGCGGCGTTCAGCGCTGGTTGTTAGCAAAGCGGCGTTGTGCCGGCACTCAGCCATTACTTGCTTCTTCTGCCTGCCGGCGGCTCATCGCCGACATAGCCCACTTGGCGCGATCAATACTGTGCACAGCCACGGGCAACGTCTGCAGTTGTTCCTTGTACACCTCCAATTGCTCAGAACTTCCCTGCTCCTTCGCCTCATGAACCAGTTGCTGTACTTCAGCCAGCAGACGCCTGATGCGCTCGAGGCGCAAATCCAGCACAAGGCGCGCCAACGAATCCGCCAGCCGCTCCGGCTCTATCTCATCCTTTCCAGACGTCTCACTCAGCAATTCCTCTGCGCGGCTCAACAAGACCTCATCTAAACTATCGCACAATTCTTCTACAGTGACAACCGGCCTCCGTCCCAGCTCCTGACGCAGGTGGCGCAGTAGCGCTTTATCTTCCGCCGCGGCAAAATCGTCCTCGCGCACAATGGCCTGATCCTGGGCCCGCAACCGCTGGTCAACCAGGCGCATCAGTTGGGGCCGGCGCAAACATTGGCGCAAATAATCCGATTCGCGCATGGTTGTGGCCAGTTTGCCGCCGCTGACCGCCGCGTCCGCGCGGCTCGCGCCGTTGCCCTCCCTTCCGGCGGCGGGCGGGGGCGCGGGGCGCGCGGCCGGTCGCCCCTCGCGGGAGCGCGACATGGCCGACATACTGGAGGCCAACGCCACCTGCTGCAGGGCGCGCTCGTCCACCCGCAAAACGCGCGACAGCGTCTGGCGATAGTGATCGCGCTCTACCGGATCGGCCACGTCACCAATCAGGGGCATCACTTGCCGCACTGCATCGGCTTTGGCCTTGGCGTCGTTGAGGTCCAGGCCATCGGTCACCACGTCGATGACGTAGGCCACGACCGGTTTGGCCCCGGCCAGCAACTGCGGCCATTGCGAGGCGTCCTTTCTAATGATATCGTCGGGATCCTGGCCTTCAGGTAACGTTACAATTCGGATGTCGGCCTTCAAACGACCCTCGTGCTGCACCAATCCTCGCGCGTCGAAACGCACTTCCATATCACGGTCCAACGCCTCGCGGGCCACCTCCAGGCTGCGCATCGTGGCCTGTACCCCGGCTGCGTCGGCGTCCAGGGCAATGACAAACCGTTTCGTATACCGTTTCAGCAGGCGCAACTGCGTCTCCGTCAGCGCTGTGCCCATCTGCGCCACCATGTTGCGAAAGCCAGCTTGCCAGCCCTGCAAAACGTCCATGTAGCCTTCGACGATCACCGCCTGCCGCGCTTCGCGGATGTGGCGGCGGGCCATGTCCAGCCCATAAAGCAGGTTGCTCTTGTCGAATAGCCCAGTCTGTGGCGAGTTAAGATATTTGGGGATGCCGTCTTTCTCCAGCGTGCGCGCGCCGAAGCCCACCACGCGGCCCTGCGCATCGCGTATGGGAAACATGAGCCGGTTGCGGAAGCGGTCGTACCGCGTGCCCTTCTCCAAGTTCTCGCTGAGCAGGCCGGCCTGCACCAAATCGTCGTCGTCATATCCCTGGCCGTTGAAGTGCGTGCGGCAGGCGTCCCAGGAATCCAGAGCATACCCGATGCGGAAGGTATCCAACGTCTCGTCTTCCAGAGCGCGCTGCGTTACATAGCGGCGGGCGTGCTCGGCCTGCGGCGCGTGCAGCAACAACTGGTGGAAGTAGTCGGCGGCTGCCTGCAACAGGGTCGTCAGCCGGTCCTCTTCGGCGCGACGCGCCTTGGCTGCCGGCGACAGCTCCTCCAATTGCACCCCGGCGCGCTGCGCCAGTACACGCAGCGCCTCCTTGAAATCCCACCCTTCGCGTTTCATGACATACGAGAAGATGTCGCCGCCCTCGGCGCAGGCGCCGAAGCAACGCCAGGTCTGGGTTTCGGGAAAGACAACAAAGGCCGGCGTGCGCGTGTTCTGATGGAAGGGGCAGAAACCGGTGTAGTTGCGCCCCGACCGGCGCAATTGCACCGTCTCTGACACAACATCAACGATATCCAGCCTATTCTTAATCTCGTCGGTTACGCTCATAAGCTTGGAACTTCAACCCACCTCCCCCAAAAGTTCGGGTCCACAATGTTGAACGATCTGGCGGATCGTTTTACGGTACCACCTGTGTGGGATATCCGGCCACGCGGGCGATTATACCTGAAGCAACGTAAATTAACGAAGGATTCCCAGATCAATCAGGGCGTGACAATCTGCAGCGGCATAGGCACAAATACGAGGAAGAAAAGGAGCAAAGTGAAGATAGCCACCAGCCGCCTGCGCGGATCGAGAGGTGTGACGTCGTCCAGCGGCTGGGCGTAGGCCCGTCCAAAAAAGAAGAGCAGCAAGACCCACAACCACCAGGTGCTCGTGCCTGTGAAGAGCGCCAGCCCCACCAGCATGCCGATCGCGGGCCAGAAGAAGCGCCGCGCGCTCTTGCCGAACAGCACGTACGAGACGTGTCCCCCGTCTAACTGTCCCACGGGGATGAGATTGAGGCCGGTGACGAAGAGCCCCACCCAGCCGGCCCAGGCCACCTGATTGAGCTGGACGTCCAGCCCGTTGGAAGGTAAGAATTCACCGTACACCACGAACTTGGCCAGCATATAGAGCAGCGAATTGCCCTCCTGGAAGTAGCTGACATTTGGCGGGGGACCTACGGGAGAGGTAGCCAGCCCCAGCAACAGAATGGGCACAGCGAAGACCATGCCCGCCAGCGGCCCGGCGGCGCCGATGTCCAGCAACGCCCGGCGATTCTTGATCGGCGCCTTGAGGCGGATGAAGGCGCCCATGGTGCCGATAATGGAAGGGAATGGAATAAAGTAGGGCAGCGTCACAGGGACGTCATGGTAGCGTGCGGCGAAGTAGTGGCCCAATTCGTGAGCGCCCAGAATGAGCAACATGCTGACGCTGAAGGGCCAGCCCATCCAGAACTCGGTACCCGTAAACTCCGGCTCACTGAGCGCGCCGGCAAATAAGGTGGTGCCGACGGTCACCAGGAACAGGATAAGATTGATGATGGCTCGCGACGGCGGCGGATCAAAAACGGTGGGCACAGCCACCAGGGCCACCCCTTGCTCGGCCGGACGCACCATGGGCGTAAAGCCATGCCGCTCAAAACGGCTGCGCAGTTCATCAAAACAGTCGGCCGGATCGCAGATAAAGTAGCCGCGGAAGCGCACGTGTCCCGACTGCGGCCAATCAAGTGTGGTATCAAGCAGTGTAAACAGATCGACTATCTCAGAACGAAGCGCGTCGACGCTATCCAGAGCGATGCCCGAAGAAGGAGGGTGAAACATAAGGGGTCCTGCTACCCTTCCTGTTCCAACTCTTGTTCCAATTCTTCTTCGTCATCCCCCCAGCTGATGATCCAGATACAGGCGCCCGCCACCAAGACCGTGATGGCAATCAGCCAGAACCACTGGCGCGCCTCCAGGCCCACGTCGCGAGCCTCATAAACAAGGATAGCCACCATCCCCAACGCCAGCACAAACCAGGCTGAGAGGTTAGGATGAGCGCTGATCCAGTTTTTGATTGTGTCCATCTAAAAATCTCCGGAGAGACTGGAGATTAGAGACTGGAGATCGGAGATTAATCTTGCCACAGATAAATACGAATGAACGCTGATTATTTCTTGTTTATCGGCGTCTATTGGCGTCTAATCTCCAATCTCCAATCAACCAATCTCCAATCAACCAATCTATCCCACACGAATATCTCGCAGCACCTTGCCCATTATCTCGGTATTCTCCGGCCGGCGCTCCTCAACCGTCTGTTGCCAGGCGCGGCGCATTTCTTCTTTTTCCATGCGCTCGTAGCCCGCGTCGGCCAGCAGATCGCGAATGGCGTCCGGCGTATCGGGCGGCAGGAAGGCCAGGGCCACCTCGCAAATCAACTCGCGCGCCGAGCGTTCAATCTCCTCAAACACGGCCGGGGCCGTCTCTATCGCGGCCGGCAAGGGGTGTGCGTAAATCTGCTCAATACACACGGCCGTGGTGCTATCGGTGTTCCAGCCCACGACGGTGCTGATCTGGGCGCCCATCTGGCCGATCAAATAACTGCGCTCGCCAAACGAGCGCAACATCTCGGCCCGCGTCTTGCGCACCTGCCCCCCGGTAGCTTTGTGCATCAACAGCAGAATGCCGGGAATGTCCGACGGGCGCGCGCGGCGCACGGTGACGGCGCGCGCGGCCTCAGGCGTTTCCTGGCCCACGACGGCAACCGACTCGTCTGCCTCTTGTGACACCATTTCCTCTTGTTGTTCTTCTTGCGCTATGGGTTCTTCTTCTTGCGCCGGCTCGGCCTCGGGCTCTGGACGCTCCGGGCGCTCTCCCCGTTCCAGACGCGACCAGGCTCGCTCGAACTGCCGCCGGGTGTGGGCCATCGTGCCCTCGGTATCGATGACCACGTCGGCGCGGGCCACTTTCGCTTCCTGGGGGGTCTGAGCGTTGACGCGCACGCCGGCCGTTTCGTCATCCAGGCCACGACAGACCATCAGGCGCTGGATCTGCACGTGGCGCGGGCAGCGGGTAACCCACACCTCATCGCACATCTCCACCAGCTCGCCCTCCAGCAATTTGATGGCCTCAATCATGACCACCTCGGCGTCGCTGTCCTGCACCTGCCGCACGATCTCCTGGCGCACGGCGGGATGGACCATCAATTCCAGGTCGTGCAGAGCTTCTTCGTCGCTAAACACGATGGAGGCCAGCCGGGCGCGGTCAATGCGACCGTCGGAGCGGCGCACCTCAGGACCGAAGGCCACGGCGATGGCCGCCTGCATGCTGGGATCCTCGTCCATGATGCGATGCACGATCTTATCGGCGTCGAGGGTCAGGGCTCCCTTTTCCGCAGCAAAGTTCAGTACAGCTGACTTTCCCGTGGCGATATTGCCGGTGAGCCCGATGATCGTTTTATTCGGCCACTGTTCGCTCATGCGCCAACTGTTCCCATTCTTTCACTAACGCTTCTAAACGTTGCTCGGTCGCGGCGTATTCTATGCTCAGGCTCTGTATCTTGTCAAAGCGCTCTTCGCCGGTCGCCGTCTGCAGCGCCTGCGCCAGCTGTTCCAGTTCATACTCCAGCTGCCCGATCTGCTCCTCGCGCTCCTTGATAGCCGCTTCCAGGCGGCGCAGCTCGTTCTTGCTGAGCCGTTGCGGCGTCTCGGGCTCGGGTTCCGGCTCCACGGGGACGACCTCCGCGGGTTCTGCATCGTCCTGCAGCTCGCGCCCTTCCAGATAGGCCTGATACGGACCCTTGAATACTTCCAGACGGTTATCGTGCAGCGACCAGATTTGCGTCGCAAGATGGTCAACCAGGTAGCGGTCGTGCGTGACCAGCAGTATCGTGCCCTGGAACTGTTCCAGTACCGACTGCAGCACCTCCTGCGCCGGTATATCCAGATGGTTGGTGGGCTCGTCCAACAGCAGGAAGTTGGCCCCTTCCAGCGCCAGCAGAGCGAGCGCCAGCCGGCCTCGCTCACCGCCGCTCAGGGCCCGCACCTGTTTGAAGACATCCTCTCCGCGGAACAGGTACTGCGCCAGATAGCTGCGAGCTTCGCCGATAGGCATATTCTCGCGGTTCAACAACTCCTCCAGCACGCTATTTTCCGGGTTGAGCCGGCTGTGCGCCTGGGCGAAGTAGCCCATGTTGAGGCTGGCGCCAGGCTGCACCTCGCCTGCCAGAGGCGGCACTTCGCCCAGAATGGTCCGCAGGAATGTGGTCTTGCCCGCGCCGTTGGGCCCGATGAGCGCCGCACACTCCAGGCGATGCAGTTCGATGTCGTCGGCCTCAAAGAGGGGTGTGCCCGGATAGCCTACCTGCAAATCGCTGGTGCGCAGAACGATGTGACCGCTGCGCTGCTCCGCTTTCAGGTCCAGGTTAAGTTGCGGCGGGCGGCCCGCCGGCGGCTGCAGAGCGTTAATTGCCGCCGCCGCATCGGCCACGCGCCAGTCGTCGCCGGAAATGTCCAGTTCGTCGGTGATACGGCTCCACTTTTTACCCTGCACGGCGTCCAGCCCGCCGACCTGCACCGCTTTCAACTCCCGCGCAATGCGCTTGAGCTTGCCTTTGGCCATCTGCGTGCGCTGCCCGGCGATGTTACGCCGGATGTAGTCCAACTCTTTCTCCATGCGCGCCTTGAAGGCGTCGAACTCTTGCAGTCGCCGGTCCCAACGTTCCTGGCGTTGCTGCACGTAGGCGCTGTAATTGCCGCGATAACGCTCGATGCCCTGGGGGCTCATCTCCCAGATGGTGTTCACCACGCGATCCAGGAAGTAGCGATCGTGGCTCACAAGCAGCGTGGCTCCTTCCCAGTTGCGCAGGGTATTCTCCAGCCACTCAATCGCCTCCACGTCCAGGTGGTTGGTGGGCTCGTCCAGGATGAGCAGATCCGGTTCTTCCAGCAACAGCCGCGCCAGCAGAGCGCGTGTCTTTTGCCCGCCGCTGAGAATAGCCACCGGTTGCTGCCAGCTCTCCTCGTCGAAGCCCAGCCCGCTGAGCACGCGCCGGATGCGCACGTCGTAATCATACCCACCGGCCAGTTCAAAACGCTCCTGGGCCGCGCCATACCGTTCGAACAGCTCGTCGCTGAATTCGCCGCCGGCCATGTCGGCTTCCATCTGGCGCAGCCGGGACTCTTCCTGGCGCAGGCCGGCGAACACGGTGAGCATTTCCTCGTAGACGGTGTTGTCCTGTCCGTCGAAGGCGTGCGTCGCCTCCTGCGGCAGATAGGCCAACTGCGCGCCGCGCGCACGGTGCACCTGACCGCGGCTGGGGCTGACCAGCCCGGCCAGGATCATAAGCAGCGTCGTCTTGCCTACGCCGTTGGGACCCACCAGGCCCACCTTGCCGTCGTTCGGCACAGAGACGGTCACGCCGCCGAATAGATCTACGGCGCCGAAGGCGTGGCCGACGTTGGTCGTGGTCAATATTGACATGATGTGACAATAATTGGTTGATTAGAGATTGGTTGATTAGAGATTGGAGATCGGTTGACCGGAGCTTGGTTCCTATCGCTCAACAAGTCTCCTCCGCTCATGCACATATAGTAGGCTATCACTTTCGGCCGGCTTATCCAATTAACTGATCTCCAATCTCCGATCCCCAATCTCCAATCTCCGATCCCCAACACACAAAAAAGCCCCTCGCCAGACGGGAGGGGCCTTTCCCTTTTCTCTGAAATGGATTCGTCAGTTCAGGTACTGGCGCAAGTGACCGGCGAAATTGGGGTGGCGCAGCTTGCGCAACGCTTCCTTCTCCAACTGGCGAATACGCTCGCGGGAGAGGCCGAACATCTCGCCCACTTCCTTCAGCGTGCGTGATTCGCCGTCCTGGAGACCGTAACGCAGGCGCAGGATGCGCGCCTCGCGAGGCGTCAGCTGGTCCAGAATTTCGCTAATCTCTTCGGTCAGCATCGTCTGAGCCACCGTCTCTGCCGGCGGGGGCGCTTCCACGTCTTCAATAAAGTCGCCGAGCTCGGCATCGGACTCATCGCCCACGGGCCGCTCCAGATGCACCGGCTGGCGGCTGGTGCGCAACATCCAGCGCACGCGTTCGGCCGGCAGGTCCATCTCTTCAGCAATCTCTTCCGCCGTCGGCTGGCGCCCGTTCTGCTGCTCCAGCTCCTGGGCCACCTGATAAAGTTTGCTGATACGTCCGCCCAGATGGGCCGGAATGCGGATCGTACGGCCGTGGTTGGCCAGGGCGCGCGTCACCGCCTGGCGAATCCACCAGGTGGCGTACGTGCTGAAGCGGTTGCCGCGACGATAATCGTACTTCTCGACCGCTTTCATCAGACCCACGTTCCCTTCCTGAATCAGATCCAGGAACTGCAGGCCGCGACCACGATATTTCTTGGCAATGCTGACGACAAGGCGTGTATTGGCGCGAATAAGATGAGCGCGCGCGGCGTCGCCGCGTTCCTTAAGCAGGTACAGCTCATCCCGCTCGTCAAGCGTCAGTTCATCACCGCGCTCGGCCAGCGCTTCTTCTGCTTCGGTGCCGGCCTCAATCTCTTTGGCCAGTTGCACCTCTTCGTCCGCCGTTAACAGATCCTCCTGGCCCATTTCACGGAAATAAAGACCAACAGAATCGTCAATAGGAACATTGCTTAAATCAAACAAAGGGGCCTTGTGTGGCTCTTCCTCGCCCTCATAATCACTATCGTCGTCCTGATTCGCCTTGGCTTCCTCTTCATTTTCATAAATTGAAATGCCGGCAGCCTGGGCTTCTTCCATCACAGCGTCAAGCAATGCCACGTTGTTCTCAACTTCGGGTAATGCTTCCAGAATCTGATCGTATGTAATGTACCCTCGTTCAGAGGCATCGCTGAGCAGTGCATTGACGATGTCCATTTCATCAAAGCTACTGGTCAGATCGCTCATATACCTTCCTCTTCCTCATCTACAAACAAGTTATTGTTGCACAGGTACAACCGGGTATTGCTCCTGCCAACACAAGAGTGCAGTCTAACATAATTGACAGGCGAAAGTCAACCCGGCTCTCTAGTATAATTGTAAGGCTAACAGTGGGGCATAAAAAACAGATAAGCGTATCATCACATTTTCATTTGTGCAAATTTTGCTCTAATACATCGTCCACACCGGGCAGCGAAGTCTGCAACAGGTCCCCGGCGCGGCTGATATCCAGAGTGCAATCCAGGGGCCAGCGTTCCCCATCACAGGGGCCGAAAGAAAGCGTCTCGCGCGCCTCTATCTGCCACCAGTCCAGCATGCGCAGCCCGAACTCCGCCCGGCTCAGGCGCTGGGCGCCGGCCACGTGTAGGATACCCCTGTACTCAAGTCCCGCCAGTTCCAAACAGGCGTGGCTCAACGACTGCACCCACACGGGATTGCGCATCTGATCCACGAACAACGTGACTCTCTTTCCCGCGCGCAGGCCCTCTGCTATCCAGCGCGTGCCGCGGTCCATCCGTTCCAACCCGTAGATGAGCGAGGTGCGCACGACGACATGATCCTCGTAACGCCGCACCTCCTGCTCGGCCGCTGCTTTTGCCCGCCCATAATCATGGATAGGCGACGGCGGATCATTCTCTGAATATGGCGCCTGTTGGCCGTCGAAGACGACATCGGTGGAGATGTGAACGAGGCGCGCGCCACAGGCAGCGGCGGCAGCGCGTACGTTCGCCGCACCCTGGCGGATGACGGCGTCCATCGTCTCCGCCGGACGGTTAGAGCCGGCCGTGTGAATAATCACCTCTGGCCCAAAATCAGCAACCAGCCGGCGCACGGCGACGCCATCGCGCACGTCCAGCTGCCGGCCCATCCCCGGCGCTGTGATGCGGTGGTTAAAGTACGTATACAGTACGTCGTAGCCTGCTCTGTCTGCCGCGTCCAGCAAATGCTGCCCCAGATAACTGCTGCCACCGGTCACCAATAACCGCGTCACGTTCCTTGCTTCTTCTGCGCCGGCTGGATCACGCAGCAACCTCGTCTCCCTCTTCCAACGCTGTGGCCTTGAGCAACGCGACCTCGGCGGCGGCCTGAGCCGCGGCCTGCTTGCTGTGCCCTTTCCCTGCTCCCCACACATCGTCGCCCAGCAGAACCTCGACCATAAAGGTCTTGTTGTGATCGGGACCTTCCTCGCCAACCACCACGTAATGGGGCGTCACATTGTAGTTACCCTGGGCCCAGACCTGGAACTCGCTCTTGGCATCTTTGTGCAATGACTTAGCCATGATCCCTTGCAGCGCCGGCCCCGCCAGGCGTTCGATGAGCGGTTGCACTTCTTCCAGACCCTGGTCCAGATATATGGCGCCCACGATCGCTTCAAAGGCCGCGCAGAGGGTGGGCGTTCGCTCGCGTCCGCCGCTCTCCTCTTCTCCGTAGCCCAATCGCAAACAGGCGCCCACGCCCAACTGACGGGCGAAATCGGCCAACGTCTTTGTGCGCACCAGCGCCGCTCGCAACGCCGTCAGGCCGCCCTCGTCCATTTCCGGAAAGCGATGGTAAAGATAGGCGCCGACGACAAAATCCAGGACGGCGTCACCCAGAAATTCCAGCCGTTCATTATCTTTGAGGCCGGCGTCTGGATTCTCGTTGAGGTAAGAGCGGTGCGTCAGCGCCCGGAGCAGGAGGCTGCGATCGGTAAACGTTATTTCCAGCTGCTCTTCAAGTTTACTCAGTTCGTCCATACACTCACGACTGCTGACAAGGTTTGCGCCGCTCTTACACCCGCCGCCGTCTCCATCATTCCTCGAATTTCTTAATCACCAGCACAGCGTTGTGGCCGCCAAATCCAAAAGCGTTGTTCATGGCCACACGCACCTCGGCCGGGCGCGCCGTGTTGGGCACGTAGTCCAGGTCACAATCTGGATCGGGCGTCTCGTAGTTGATCGTAGGCGGCAGGATCTGGTCGCGGATGGCCAGCAGGCAAATGACACTCTCGATGGCGCCGGTGGCGCCCATAATGTGGCCCGTCATCGACTTCGTAGAACTGATAGCCACGTCATAGGCCGCATCGCCCAATGCGCCCTTAATGGCCATCGTCTCATACTTATCGTTCAATTCCGTGGCCGTGCCGTGAGCGCTGATGTAGTCGACGTCCTCCGGATGCAGGCCGGCGTCGCGCAGCGCCACACGCATGGCGCGAGCCGCCCCTTCTCCCCCTTCGGCCGGGGCCGTAATGTGAAAAGCGTCTGTCGTCTGCCCATAGCCGGCAACTTCGCCCAGAATGGTCGCGCCGCGCGCCTGGGCGTGCGCCAGACTTTCCATGACCAGCGCGCCCGCGCCCTCGCCGACGACCAGGCCGTCACGGTCCCGGTCAAAAGGGCGCGGCGTACGCTCGGTGCTGCCCGATGTGGCCTTGGCCTGTTCAAATCCGCCGACTGCCACGTCGGTGATAATCGATTCTGCGCCGCCGGCGATCACCGCGTCCAGCTCCCCACTGCGAATGGCGCGGAAAGCGTGGCCGATGGCATCGGACCCCGCGGCGCACGCCGTCGTGATCGTGGTACTCGGCCCGTGGATACCGTAGTCGATAGCCAGCATGCCGGCGGCGCCGTTGGGCATGATCATGGTAATGCCAAAGGGGCTCATGCGCCGCACACCTTTCTTCTGTCGCAACTGCTCCTGGCCTACGAGCGTCTGGATACCGCCAACGCCGGTGCCCAGGAAGATACCGATCCGTTCCCGGTTCTCATCCGTCACCTGCAACCCGGCCTGCGCCATCGCTTCGGCCGCTACCACGGTGGCGAAATGCTGGTAGCGATCGCGGCGCCGGGCATCGCGGCGGTCCATATAGTCGTTGGGATCAAACTCTTTGACTTCACACAGACCGCCTGAGGTGTGCTCCTCCGGCGAGATAAGGGTGAACGGGCCAAAACCAGAGGCGCCATTCAGCATCGCGGCCCAGCTGTCGGCCGTGTTGTGGCCCAACGGCGTGATCATTCCCATGCCGGTCACAACCACACGCTGCTTGTGATTCTCCATAACGATACTCCGTGGCTATTGGTGTCTTTTCTCTACGCCTCTCCGCGCGATGTTTCTTCTCGACCTGCGTCTACTCGTCGCCGTTTTGCTCGCGACCGGCAGCGTCGCCCCAATCGAAGAACAGGATGATGGCGAAAGCAAGAAGCAAAAGAACGCTAATCACAACCAGCCACACCCACCAGGGAATGCCCAGGGCCTGGCCGAGTTGAGCGGGTACGGCAGCCAGAGAAGCCAGGCTAAGAGCGGCGACGAGAGCCGCGAGGATATTGTGAGGAACCATAAGAATACCTTTCTCCTTTTCACACCAGACCAATCTCACAATGGCGTCATTGCTATCTCAATGTTCCCTGTCGAGATGCTGTTATACACGTCCTTTTATATGGCGTTACGTGATAGAAGGCTGTCACACGACCTTCCGACAGTATTAAACACAGTGGGGCCGTCCAGGTTGTGATATCAGGCCAAAAGAGGCAGGCAGGCTCATTCCGGCTGGCGGTCTTCCTGCGATGGGACGTAATCCCCTTCGACCCAGACGCTGTGGTCGGCGCCTACTTCCTTTTTCCAGACGGGGACGATTTCCTTGAGACGGTCAATACCATAGCGCGCCGCCTCAAAGGCGCCCTGATTGCGGTGTCCCGCAGCGCAGGCCACAAACGTCGTCGTCTGGCCAACGTCCAGTTTACCGATGCGCTGCACAATGGCAACCCCGCGCACCAGCGGCCAGCGCTCCCAGATCTCCCGCGCGATCTGCGCCATCTTCTGCTGCGCCATGGCCTCGTATGCCTCATACTCCAGATACAGTGTCTGCGGCGGCAACCCCTCCCGTTCTGTCTCGCCGCGCACCGCACCCTGGAAGAATACGATGGCGCCCACTTCCGGCTCGGCAAGCTGCGCGGTCACCGCTTCTACGTCCAACGGTTCGTCGATGATGGCAAAGTAGGTGGGATGGGGCAACGGCTCTTCGTCCTCACCGCTGCCGCCGCTGACGGGTGGAAAGAGCGCCACCTCGTCGCCGTCCCTCACCGGCGTCTGGTCGAAGGCGAAATCCTGGTTCACGGCAACCAGCGCCGTAGACAACGCCGGGCCCAGTTGCGGATAGGCATCGGCCAGCGCCTGCCGTAACGTTTCCACGGTGGCCGGTTCCTCCACGGTCACAGCCACCCGCTCCCCCCCGGCGCGATCTTTCAACGAGGCAAACAGTCGTATTTCCACTTCCATAGCTACCCAAATCTGTTGCCGAGAGCGTTCCGGGGCGCCGCGAGCCTCAATCCTCGATCTCCGCCGCGCGGTACACGCCGCTGCGCCCACCCTCTTTGAACACGAGGCGCACGTCGGTCAGCCGCATAGAGCGATCCACGGCCTTGGCCATGTCATATATCGTAAGCCCGGCGACGCTGACCGCGGTCAGGGCTTCCATTTCCACGCCCGTCTTGCCGCTGACGCGCACCGTGGCTTCAATGTCCACGCGGCTCTCGTCTTCGTTCGGCGTGCAAGCGACGTCAATCTTATTCAGCAGCAGAGGATGGCAGAGGGGAATCAGCTCGCTGGTGCGCTTGGCAGCCATCACGCCGGCCAGCTCGGCCACGGCAAGCACGTTGCCCTTCTTCACGTTGCCCTCGACGATCAGCTGCAACGTCTCCGGCTGCATAACCACAGCGCCGCGGGCCACCGCCACGCGCTGCGTGACGTCCTTCTGGCCCACGTCCACCATGCGCGCCCGACCGCTCTCGTCAATGTGTGTTAATTTCTCGGACATACCTGTTAATTATAAAGTTAAAGTGGTAAAGTGGCACATGGGCAACCGCCAGAGACAGGTTAACAGGCCACATAACGAAGCATGAACAATAGCATTTTCGACCGCATCTACCTTTCGCCGCACCTGGACGACGTAACGCTGTCCTGCGGGGGGCAGATTTTCCAGCGCACAGAGGCGGGGCAGCGCGTTCTGATCGTGACCGTGGCGGCGGGCGAGCCACAAACAGAGGTCCGCTCCTTCTTCGCCGAATACTTGCACCACAACTGGGGCTTGCCGGCGGGTGAGGTGGTCGCCATGCGCCGCGCCGAGGATGAGGCTGCTGCGGAGCAGCTCGGCGCGGAGGTGCAGCATTGGACGCTGCCCGACGCCATCTACCGCCTGCATCCGCAGACGGAGGAGCCGCTGTACACCTCGAATGAAGACATCTTCGGCCCGCTGCACCCCGCGGAACAATCACTGGTGCAGGAGCTGGCGGAAATGATGGCCCGTCTGCCCCGGGCCGGCGCCATCGTGGCCCCCCTGGCTGTGGGCAACCACGTGGATCACCAGCTTGTGCGCCGGGCGGCGGATGAGGCCTTCGGGCAGGACCTGCTCTACTATGAAGATTACCCCTACGTGCAGCGACACCCGCAATCGCTGCAGAAACAGCTGGCCCCCGGCGACGATTGGCAACCGCAGGTGATTTCTCTGTCGGAAGAGGCCATCCGCGCGCGGCTGGGGGCCTGCCTACAGTATCAGTCTCAACTGAGCACCCTGTTCAATGACGCCCAGAACATGGAAGCGCAGGTGCGCGACTACGTGGCGCAGGTGGGCGGCGAGCGCCTCTGGCGGCGCGGGCGCTGACCCCGCACGACCCCCGCATAGTCCATATGCGCTATAGTCACAGGGCAGTTCCTGGCCCATGATAGTAAAAGACAACTTCGACCAACTATAAGGTAGGCAAGCGCAAGTATGGGCGGATTGACAACACGCCAACTTTCCCGCGAACAGGGCCGGAAGCGCGGCCGGCGCGCCGGGCAGTTACAACCCGGGGACATGCTGCAAGAACGTTATCGCATCGTCGGCACGCTGGGCGTGGGTGGGTTCAGCTCTGTGTACCAGGCGCGCGATATGCGCTTCTCTAACGCCACGAAGTTGTGCGCGGTCAAAGAAATGGTCAACATGGCGCCCGATCCCAAGATCCGGGCCATGGCCACCCGGGCATTCGAGCGCGAAGCGAGCATCCTGGCTACTCTGGACCATCCGGCGGTCGTCAACGTGTACGACTACTTCTCCGAAGCGGACCGCAGCTACCTGGTTCTGGAGTTCATCCGCGGCAAGGATCTGGAGTCACTCATAAACGAAGAAACCGCCTTCTTTTCACAGGAACAGGTATTAGAGTGGGCGCTGCAAATCAGTGACGTCCTGACCTACTTGCATAACCACAAGCCAGATCCCGTCGTTTTTCGCGACGTCAAACCGTCCAACGTGATGCTGGACCCCCACGGGCGCATCCGTCTCATCGACTTTGGCATTGCCAAGCTGTTCCAATCGGAAGAAAAGAACACGACCATCGGCACTGAAGGATACGCGCCGCCTGAACAGTACCGCGGCCTGGCCAGCCCTGCCGGCGACGTATACGGGCTGGGCGCCACGATGCACCATCTGCTGACGCGCCAGGATCCGCGCCTCGAACCGCCTTTCTCATTTCAGGATCGGCCCATACAAGCAGTGAATCCCGATGTCTCGCAGGTGCTGGAAAAGATCATCATGCGTAGCGTCTCCTACGATGCGGAAGACCGGTACAGGGACGCCGGCGAGCTGAAAAAGGCCCTGGAACGGGTCGCGGCAATCTTCAACGGCGATACGGCGCCGGCTACAGACACCGCCGGTGGTGATAGCGAGGACTCGGCACAATCGCGGGCAGCGTCAGAACAGAACATTGCGCCCGCCGCCACAACTGGCGAGGGGCACGTAACTCCCATCTGGGCCTTCAAGTGCGAGGACGAGATCCGCTCCACACCCGCTATAGAGCAGGGCACGGTCTACGTGGGCGCTTACGACAATAACCTCTACGCGCTTAGCGCGGCCGACGGCTCTTTTCGCTGGAAACACCCCGCCTCCGACGGCATTGCAGCATCCCCCCACGTTTACAACGGCTCCGTTTACATCGGCTCCGCCGACCACTACCTGTACGCGCTGCACAGCTATAGCGGGCGGCTGAACTGGCGCGTGCGCACAGAGGGACCCATTTACTCCTCGCCGCGTGCCCGCTTCGAGCACGTCTTTTTCGGTTCAGACGACAATTTCCTGTACGCCGTCAACACAGCCACCGGGCGCGTGGCCTGGAAAACCGACGCCTTTAGCCCCATCCGCTCTTCCCCATACGTGGCAGAGGAGCAGGTATTCTTCGGCACGGAAGGCGGCTACGTCTTTTGCCTGGACCTGTCAGGGGAAGTGAAATGGCAGTTCCAGGCGCGGCGCGCCGTCACCTCTACGCCAACAGTGGCCGAAGGCATGGTGTTCATGGGCTCTATGGACAACACCGTGTACGCTCTGGACATCACCTCGGGCTGGCCCGTCTGGCGCGTGCGCACGCACCGGCCCGTCATTTCGTCGCCCATAGTCCACGACGGCACGCTGTTCATCGGCTCCGCCGACGGCAATCTCTACGCCATCGAAATCAGCTCCGGGCGCAAGTTATGGACCTATGAGACAGGGGGGCAGGTCGCTTCGTCGCCCGCCGTGTGGGACGACACCGTCTACTTTGGCTCCACCGACGGTTATGTGTATAGTGTAGGTTGTGGACGGGGTCGCCTTCGCTGGCGTTTCCAGACTGGCGACATGGTCATTTCGTCACCCGTCATTGCCGATGGTATTATCTACATTGGCTCCGTCGACCACCACCTATACGCTCTCCCGGCGTAAAGCGGATGTTGGAGTAGAAACGTGCGCGACAAGTTAGAAGAGTTTCTGTTTGGCAAGGGTAGAACTGAAGACCACGGGCCGCAAGCGGGGGCGGACAAAGAAGCAAAGAACCAGGACCAGGATAGGAACGAATCGCCTCTCCCTGCGACGCAACCACTGCCGGACCCCAGGCCTGTAAACACCGGGCCACAGGAGACCGAGGCGACGCCGGAAGCGACATCGCCAGCTGCGGAACCGCGCCTGGACGTCGCCAGCCGCTGTCACATTGGCGCCGTTCGCGAGCGCAATGAAGACGCCTGCTATACGTTTGTGGCCAGTTCCGGCGGCGACGATCCATTGCCCCAGGTTGGTCTGTTCATCGTGGCCGACGGCATGGGCGGCCATTACGACGGGCACACGGCCAGCAAGACTGTCTCCCGTATGGTGGCCCAGTACGTCATGGAAAAAGTCTATCTCCCGCTCTTGCAGCAACAAAACAGCGGCATGCAGCAGCCGGTGCAAGAAGTGTTGCAAGAAGCGGTGGCCCGGGCCAACGCAGCTATCGCCAACGACGATCCTGAGAAGGTGATGGGTACCACGTTGACCGCGGCATTGATCCTGGCCGGCCGCCTGTTCCTGGTGCACGTGGGGGACAGCCGCGCCTATCTCCTGGAGGACGCCGAGCTGACGGCTGTGACGCGGGACCATTCCCTGGTACAGGCCTTGCAGGATTCCGGCCAGATCAGCGCAGCTGAAGCGGCGAGCCACCCGAACCGCAACCTGCTGTACCGGGCGCTAATGGGCGAACGCCTGGACCAGATCGACGCCTTCACCAGAGCGCTTCCTGCCACGGGCCAGCTACTGTTGTGCAGCGACGGGCTCTGGGGCCCGGTGCCCCAGCAGCAAATCGCTGCCATTCTGAGAAAAAAAAGTTCCCCACAGCAAAAAGTGGACCAGCTTCTCGAAGCAGCACTGGCAACCGGCGGCGACGATAATATTACGGCCATACTCGTCGACTTTGTCGTGTAGATTTAGACTGCTTTGCGCAGCAGGGACAGCCACCAGCCCATGACAGGCCACCTTCCGGACTACTATCAGATTCTGGGCCTTTCGCCGGAGGCAACCGCCGAGGACATAAAAGCGGCGGCTGCCAGGCTGGCCGAGACGTTCCCCAAAGAGGCGCGCGACCCAGAGGTCAACGTCGCTTATCGCCAGTTAGTGGAAGCGTACGAGGCGCTTCGCGACCCCGACCAGCGCAAAGCGTACGACGACAGGCGACGCAGACGCGCGCCGGACCTGCTGCAGGTCAATATCCAGAGTTCCAGGCGCACGATTCCCGCACTCAATGGCAAACAGTTGCTTTACATCCTGGTGATGCTGCACGCCCCGCCGGATTCAGTGCAGACCACGCTGCCGCTCAACCTGGCCCTGATCTTCGACCGTAGCACATCGATGCGCGGGCGGCGGCTGGAGCAGGTCAAAGCAGCAACAAAAGCCGTCGTGGACAAATTGGCGCCCGACGACGTGGTGTCCCTGGTCACCTTCAGCGACCGGGCCAGCGTCGTCTTTCCCGCCAGCCGGGCACAAAAAAAACAGGCCATCATCCGGCGCATTCAGAGCGTGCAGGTGTCCGGGGGCACCGAGATATACCAGGGCTTGAGCGCGGGCATGGAGCAGCTGCAGCGAACCGCGCTCGAGCGCCACGTGAATTACATGGCCCTGCTGACCGACGGGCACACCTATGGCGACGAAGCCGATTGCCTGGCCCTGGCCAGTCAGGCGGCGCGACAGAGCATCACCTTGAGCGCCTTCGGCATTGGCAGCGACTGGAACGACCGCTTCCTGGACCAGCTGGTCGCGCCGGGCGGCGGACACTCCATCTACGTGGAGCGACCGGCGCAGATTGTTGAGAGTCTGCAAGAACAGATAGAGGGGTTGGGCGCCATTTACGCTCAGAATGTACGGCTGGAAGCGCAGTTGCCACCGGACGTTGCGTGCCGCGAGGCCATCAAGCTCTCCCCATTCTCGCAGCCGCTTTCTTTCACAGGCGGCGCCGTCCCGCTGGGCAACCTGGAGATGCGCACGCCGCTGGCGCTGTTGCTGGAACTGGTCGTGTCCCCACAGAAAGCGGGCGCCACCTTACGCCTGCCGCTGAAGATTGTGGCCGACCTTCCCGGCCTGCAGGTCAGGGAGCGCGCTTTCCATCACGCAGCGAGCTTCGAAGTGGTACACCACGAGCCGGACCTGTCGCCGCCGCCCATCGTTATCAAAGCGGTGGAAATGCTCAATCTGCACCGCATGAACGAAAAGGCATGGGAAGATTTTGAGGCCGGCAAGATGGCGCTGGCAACCAGGCGCATGGACAATCTCTCCACGCGCCTGATGGCAGCCGGACACACCCGGCTCGCCGAACAGGCCTCCCTGGAAAAACAACGCCTGGCGCAGATGGGCGCGCTTTCGGCCGATGGGCGCAAAAAACTAAAGTACGGGACGCGGGCTCTGATTACCACGGCCATCCGGCTGAAGAAAGACGATGATTGATTGCCCCAGTTGTGATGGACACGAGTTGCCCGGCGCGCTCTACTGTGGTGAGTGCGGCGAGTTCCTGCTGGCGGCTGAAAAGGAACCAGACGGTACGCTGTATCCTTTTACCAATGTGCCGGGACCGGCAACGGAGCCCTCGCTGCTGGGCCAGCAGGTGAAGCAGCCGGTACACGCCGACGCGGTCACCTTCGTCATTCCCAGCAGCGGTCGACGCGTGCGGCTGTCGCTTGCACAGGAAATCCGCGTGGGACGCCGCGATCATGCCGCGGGCGTGACTCCGGAGCTGGACCTGGCCGAAGATGAAGGCATGGACGCCGGCGTGTCGCGCCTGCACGCCACCATCAATTCCTCGGCAGAAGGCGTCTTTGTGGTCGATCAGAACAGCACCAACGGCACACAGCTCAACGATTTCCGATTGCCGCCAGAGCTGCCGTACCCGCTGCACGACGGTGACGAGTTGCGCTTTGGGCAGTTACTGGTCCACGTATTTCTGGAGTAGGTGTCGCCATGAAGTATCTGGTGGGAGCACTAAAGGTTTGTAACTGCTGTGGCCGGTGTCCCCACCGAGCCACCCGCGGGCGCGGTCAGGAGACCAGCCCGATCACAACATTTTCGTACTCCCTATCCGGGCTATGGTCGTGGCGCTTTCGCGCGTAATGCTTATAATGATTTTATTATTGCCCGTTAGAATGAAGAGTCAGAGAAAGTAGAGCGGTAAATGACTGTTACTGCCATTGTTCACGTTGCAAACGAAGAACCGATTGTCTGTGAGTTGGAAGAACTGCCTAAGGCCGGGGATCAGCTCGTGACGCTTACAAACCCGCGCCGTCGCGATGGCAAGGATCTTCATTATCTGGAAGAAGATGTTAACAAGGTTGTCATTCCCTGGCACCGCATCAGCTTCGTACAGGTTCTGCCTTCTGGCGAAGTAGAGGACGTAATCGGTTTCGTTCGCGAATAAAAAAGAAGGAAGCAATATGGTCGAGAAAGTACCTTCTTCGCTGCAGGGACCGCGGTCGCGCCTGATTCTCGTGGTCGACGACGAGCCGCGCATGATCCGATTCATCCGCATGAACCTGGAGCTGGAAGGGTACCAGGTCATCGAGGCCAAAAACGGCATTCAGGCGTTGGAGCAGGTACGCCAGCATCTGCCCGATCTGGTGATCATGGACGTGATGATGCCCGAAATGGACGGCTTCGAGACTCTGCGCATGTTGCGCGAGATTTCCACGGTGCCGGTTATCCTGCTCACGGTAAAAGCAGACGAGGAAGACAAAATTCACGGCCTGGAGCTGGGCGCCGACGACTACATCACCAAACCCTTCAGCCCTCGCGAACTGAACAGCCGCGTTAACGCCGTTATGCGCCGCGCCGAGTGGCCGGCTCCGCCGCCGCGCACCATCCTGGAAGTGGACGACCGCCTTTCGGTGGACTTCAACCGCCATCAGGTCATTGTGGAAGGCGAGCGCATCGACCTGCGCCCCACCGAGTACCGGCTGCTGAACCACCTGATTCAAAACGCCGGCTGGGTGGTGCCCCACGAAACGTTGCTGGCCAAGGTATGGGGCTACGAGTACCGTGACGAGACACACTATCTACGCCTTTACATTAACTATTTGCGCAAGAAGATAGAGGAGGATCCCTCTGATCCGCAGTATATTCTGACAGAGCGCGGCGTCGGCTACCGCTTTATGGATTTCAAGAATCGCGCAGAGGTAGCCACAGAAAGCGAGTAACGCAACCTCTTCATCAACTCGCAAAGGTTACGAACCGCCGGAACCCAGCGCGGAAGACCGGCGGTTTTCATTTAAGTAAGTAAGTAAGCAGGGTGGTAAAGATTATTTGTTTCTGCCCCGGCTCAACTGTAAAATGAAGAGTATGTTCCATTCTTCACAAGGGCTGTTGTTGTGAATGAGTACAACTTATATTCCGCCCGATGGGGCCACCTTTTTTGAATTAATTAATACTTATCTTGGGGCCGAAGACCGGCGCCACGTGCGCGAGGCCTTTGAGCTTGCTCGCCAGGAGCACGGCGACGAACGCCGTAAATCTGGCGAGCCTTTTTTCACTCACCCACTGACCATCGCCTATTATCTAGCCCAATATCAGATGGACGCGCCGGCCCTCATGGCTGCGCTCTTACACGACGTGGTGGAAGATACGCGCGTCTCAGTCAATGAAATTACAGGCCGCTTTGGCGGTGAGGTGGGCCGCCTCGTGGATGGCCTGACCAAGTTCGAAAGAGTCACCGACGACGCCTCCGAACAGACGCTTTCCAGAGAAGAAGAGCGCGACGCTACCCTGCACAAGTTGTTCGGAGTGATGACCGACGACGTGCGCGTGGGCATCATCAAGATCTTTGATCGTCTACACAACATGCGCACGATCAAGGCCACGTCTGAGGCCACGCAAGAACGCAAGGCAGAGGAGACGCTGGCCGTTTACGCGCCGCTGGCCAACCGCCTGGGCATGTGGGAGGTTAAGAACGAACTGGAAGCGCTGTCGCTGGAAGTGATTGATCCGGAGGCTTATCATTACATTCGGCAGCGGCTGGAGCAGTTGCGCCACCAGCACCAGATTACATTTTCCAAGATCAGCCACGAAATCGCCGAACATCTGACGCGCGCGGACATTTCCGTCGTGGACATCCGGCTCTCCCCAGAAAACATCTACACCGTCTACCAATCTTCGCGCCCCAACCGGCGACGACGCAACCGTTTCAAGATAGACGCCACCCTGCGGCTGGCCGTGGTCGTCGATGATATTCCTTCTTGCTACCTGGCCCTGGGCGAAGTACACCGGCTGTGGCGCCCGGTACCCGGCACGTTCGACGATTACATCGCCACGCCACGCGACAACCTCTACCGTGCATTGCACACCACGGTCGTCCATAGCAGCGGCCAGCGCATCAAAGTGCGCTTCCGCACAGCGGCCATGAACGTGCTCTCCGAAATCGGTGTGCTGGCGCGCTGGGTGCGGCTGGGCGTGCCGCTGTGGTCCAGCGAAATCGCCGACCGCGTGGACACCCTCGTAGACAATATCAGCGAAACCATCAACCTGGAACCGCAGGATCCGCGCGTCGGCGTGCAGGGGGTGGTGCAGGATGTGTTCCGCGACCAGATCATGGTCTACACGCCGGCAGGAGACGTTAAAGAGCTGCCGCAGGGGGCCACGCCGCTGGACTTCGCCTACATGATCCACTCCGAAGTAGGCGACCAGTGCCGCGTGGCGCTGGTGAACGACCAGCCGGCCTCTCTCAACGAACCGCTACAAAGTGGCGACCGCGTGCAAATTATTAAGCGCGGCGTCGCCCCGCAGCGCATCTGGCTGGACGAAGATCTGGGTTATCTAACCACGAGCCGCGCGCGGGCCCACGTGCGCCGCTGGTTCCGCCGCCTGAGCGAAGAAGCCGCGATACGCGAGGGCCGGCGTCTTCTGGAGAACGAGCTGGCTATGTTGGGAATGACCGATTTCTCCCACGAGCTGGTGGCACAGCTTGTGGGGCAGGAGTCGGTTACCGATCTGTACCATACACTCGGTCGCGCTGAACTACTGCCGACCACGGTGTCCACTCTCGTCCTGGAACAATCGTGGGATGAGGTGCCGTGCCATTACATCGGCAGCACAGTGCGCGCCGACGACGGCGAGGAGTTCATCATTAACAATGCCGGCAGCCGCCCGCTGCAACTGTGTCGCACCTGCCAGCCACGCCCCGACGACAAGATCATCGGCTTTGCCCGCCGCGACGGGCGCATTACGGTACACAAAGAGGAGTGCGCGCGCATTCCCCTGGACCCGCTTTCCGACCGCACCCTGAAGCTAGAGTGGGGCACCGAGGAAACCTCGGAGGTGCGCCGCTTTACGGCGCAGGTGGAGACCTATGATCGGCCCGGGTTGCTCTTCGAGATCACCGAGCTGTTGCAGAGCGAGGGTATCAACCTGCCCATGGTTTACGCCGAAACCAACGACGACCACGCCACGCTCGTCCTGGACATGGAAGTGACCACGGCGCGCCAGTTGGTGCGCATCCTGCACCGCATCCAGGCTCTGGTCAACGTCTACTCTGTGCGCTCTCTGCCGCCCGGGGAGCGCGTCATGCCCAACGGCGTTCTGGGCAATGGTCGCCTCAGCGAAAGCGAGCGTAGTGAAAGCATGCCCGGCGCCTGTAGCAGCGAAGGCGGCGTACAGAGCACCTGATCCCTCCTCTCTCCTTGTTTCCCCCTCTTCTCATCTCTCCCTCATCTCCACTACCCCCTGATCGTTCACATTGTACAGTTTCAGCCGCGGCGCGTTGGGCGATTCGCATGAAACCGTCTGCCCCCGCTTGACGCTCTGACTCGCCGTTGCTAACCTGCGGGCGATTTGCCTGTGTGCCAATAGCCCGGACACCTGGGCTCCCGAGCGGTGGGCACGAACAGGCACAGTGACAGCCATTTGCCGGTGCGCCTTTTCACCTATGAGCAGGGAGCGCCTGGCCAGTAGGACGGAGGATTATATCCCCATGCTTAAGAAGCGGTTTTTCAAGACGATTGACGAGTGTGAAGTCACCTTCAAGATACAAGCAAACGACGCCGATGCGGTCGCTCTGCTCATCGAGAGCAACGACTGGCAGCCGATTGCCATGAAGCAACTCAAGTCGGGTCCCTTCAAGACCCGCCTGCGCCTGCCACTGCACAGCCAGATCGAATTCCGCTACCTGATCGACGGCTACATCTGGGAGAACGACGAGGCAGCGGATGCCTACGTGCCCAACGGCTTCGGCAGCGACAACAGCGTCGTCGATACGACGCGCAACGGCGCCTGACATAGCCAAAGACGACTTTCCACATCGCTACCACAAACATCCCCCTTTAAACTCGAGGGCAATATCTGATATACTTGCCATAATCATGGGCAAGTGGAACGATGTTGCCGCTAAGAAATAAGAAGCAGGGCCAGCAACTGGCCTTCCTGCCCGAGGCTGACCCGCTGGCGCTGGCCGAGTGCCTGGTGGCTCTGGCTAACGCCAGCGGCGGGTTGATCATCCTCGGCGTGGACGAACGTGGTCGGCCCGGCGAAGCGATCTGGGAAGAAGAGGCTGAGGGCGCCCTACGCTCGGCCGCCGCCATGTGCCGCCCGCCTGTGCCCAGCGAGTGGCAGCCTATCGAGGCCGGACAGCAGTCGTTTGTGGGCATCCGCGTGCGGCGCAGCCAGGATCTGCACAGCCTGGAAGACGGGCGTGTGCTGGTGCGCAGCGGCGACGAAAACCGCCCCTTGAGCGGCGACGAGATCCGCCAGCTGGCCAACAGCAAGACGGTGGGCGATTTCGAGGAAGAGTCTGTCGCCGGCGCCACCCGCGATGATTTCAACTCGCAGGTCATCGACGAGTACCTGACGCGGCGGCGGGCGCGTGGAGCGGCGCGGCTCGGTTCTCTCTCCGACCTGCTGTTTGAGATTGGCGCCGTGACGCACGAGGGCCAGCCGACCGTGGCCGGCATGCTCCTGTTCGGCAAGAACCCCCAGGCATTCCTACCCCAGAGCGGCATTGTCTTCGTCAAGTTCGCGGGCACGGAGCCGCGCAGCGACGACGGCGGCGCGGGTTATGGGCGACGCGACGAACTGAGCGGTCCGCTGGCGCACATGGTGGACCGCGTGTGGAACATTATCTGGGAAGAAATGCGGGTAGGGGCGGCTGTAAACGCTTTGGAACGGGAGGAGCGCACCGAGTATCCGGCCTTTGCCGTGCGCGAAGCGCTGATTAACGCAGTAGCCCACCGTGACTACCGCATACGGGGCCGGCGCATCGAAATCCGCATGTACGCCGACCGCCTGGAAGTGATCAGCCCTGGCGGACTGCCCGGTTATATGACCCTGGACAATCTTGTAGAGGAGCATTTTTCGCGCAATCCGCGCGTGGTCAACGGCCTGTTCCAATGGGGATACATTGAAGAGCTGGGCCTGGGCATCGACCGCATGATTGAGGAGATGGTGCACGCGGGTCACCCACCCCCCACGTTCCACGCCACGCCCCACTCTTTCAGCGTTGCGCTGGAAAAAAGACCGCAGGGGCGCGCGCATGGGGCCTGGACGCAGCGCATGAACGAACGACAGACGCGGGCGCTGGCATACGTTAAAGAACATGGTAGCATCTCCAACCGTGAATACCAGCGACTTTGCCCCGACGTGTCTACGGAAACCCTGAGATTGGACCTGCGAGATCTGGTTGATCGCGATATCTTGCTTAAGATAGGGTCAAAGAAAGGTACTCACTACATTTTGAAATGAGGTGGCGTGATATATCCCAAATTTATCCCAAGTACCGCTTTGGGATAAATTTGGGATAAACAGCGCCGCAGGCGTCACCGGCCGGGCGCGCCGCATCGGAAGCGGTTTCCCGACCCTGATCATGCAACAGATACACTCTATATGACTTTAACCCACCAGTTTGCAATCACGCTGATGTTGCCCGCAGCCTTCCTGGCGCTGCTCATCGTTTACGGACGGGCCGAGACCCGCGGCGGGCGGGCCACCCGCTACTGGGTCACCGCATTGCTGACCGCTGCCTTCTGGTCCAGCAGCATCCTCAGTTACTACGGCGGCACAACGCTAGCACAGGAGGCAGCCGTCGGCTGGCGCGCGGTCGGTCGCCACGCGCTCAGCTTGCTCGGTGTGTTCGTCTTGCTGGCCACGGCCAGCTATCTGGCGGTGCCCGGTCGCCGCGGACGAGCCATGGCCATCATCAGCTTTGCCGTCTGGCTGGCTTCTCTTCTGCTGGATCCTGCTCTGTGGCCCTACGAAGTACCGGTGTGGCAGCTGGGCCAGCAGACGGGCAGCCACTTCGAGTTATGGTCCGGCGTCTGGGTCGCCAGCCTGTTCCTGCCTCTGCTCTCGGCCCTGTTGCTGACGCGCCAGGCCACCGTGGAGGCGCTCAGCGCCCTCTATCGCAATCGTCTCAACTACTGGATGCTGACACTCTTGTTGTTCGCCATTGGCGGCGCATTGGCGGTGATACAGGAACCGGGGCAGCCTATGTGGCAGGAACTGGGCGCGCTGGGTCTGGTTCTGAGCGCAACTGTGGGCACCCTTTCCCTGACGCGCAGCGACATGCCCAACCTACAACTGGCCCTGCGCCACGCGGCGGCGCGCCTGACGACGACCCTGGCCATTTTCGCCCTGACGTGGCTGGCGTTGTGGTTTCTTACCCGCATCATGCCGCCGCGCGAGCGCCTGGACACGATTCTGGATCTGGGCGTGGCAGCGGCGCTGTTCACAGCACTTTTCCTCTCTATCAACCGCCTGTTGCCTCGACTCATGCGCCGCCTGCTGCTGCCGGCTGGGCGCAACCGGGTGAGCACTCTGGCCAACCAGCCCGGCCTCACAGCCAGCCTACTCGATCCCCAGGCGTTGGGTGACTTCTTGCTGCAATTGGTACAGTTCAACCTCTCCAGCGAGCAGGCATGGTTATACCTGGCCGAAGACGCCCCGGCCGGCGCGCTGCAGCTGCGTCCGCTGGCAGCGCTGGGTCGCGAAGCTGACGCCGGGCAGAGTTCGAACAACGGGCGCGGCGTCACAGTGGCGCCGCTTGCGGCGGACAGCCCTTTTACGGCCTACCTGCGCCGCCGCCCGGCGACGCCGCTCTCCGCCTATGAAATCGAGTCGCTACCGGCGTTTGAGGAAATGGCAGCCGAGGAAAAAGATAGCCTCTTACGCGGACGGCGCGAGCTGTTTATGCCTCTGTGCGTGGGCGATCAACCGGTGGGCGTGTTGGTCCTGGGTGAGAAGTACACCGGAGAGCCATACACACATCCGGATTTCGCCTGGTTACAGGAAATGGCCGCCTATGGCGGACCGCTGTTGTGGCAGACACAGAACGTGCAAAACCTGCAACAGGTCAACGAGTACGCCTTCAACCAGCTACAGTTGCTGGTCCAGGAGAAACAGCAATTGCAGGAGCTGCTGACGCTGCACGAACGATTTTCCAGGCTGGTTTCACCCGCCTTACGCCAGCCATTCAACGGCATTCACAGCTCGCTGCAGCAGCTGGAGGAGACGGTTGAAGGGAACGGCAATGACATTGCGGTCGAGCACCTCAACCAGGAACTATCTCAGCTGCAGACGATGATAAACAACCTGATCTTGACGGCCGACCGCGTGCAGAAACAGCGCGATTTCGAGCTGGCTGATGTCCAAATAGAAGAAGCGATTGATCTGGCCATCGGCAAGATCTCGTCTATGGCCGAGGCGCGTCGCGTGCGTCTGGAAGTGCGCGCCGACCCCCATCTACCAGCGGTCAGCGGCGACCTGCACCGACTGGCCGAAGCGATCCAACATCTGCTGCACAACGCCATCAAGTTCAACAAAATTGGAGGAGTGGTGCGCCTGGAGTGCGGCGTCGACGGCGCCGAACTATTCCTGCACGTGCGCGATAGCGGCGTCGGCATCCCGGTGGAGCAGTTGGAGACCATCTGGCAGGGATTTGTGCCCCTGCGCGCAGAGCAGTCCCGGGGCGGCCCAGGGCTGGGCCTCGTGCTCGCCCGCTTTATTGTCCGCGCCCACGGGGGGCGGGTGGAGGCGCAAAGCGAGTATGGCAACGGCAGCACCTTTTCCATCTATCTGCCGCTGGTTGCCGTGGAGTGAGCCGCTCGCGGTGGCCCATCGCCGCGGATATGAGTACCCTTATTACTTATGACCTTTAGCACACCGCTGGCCCTGCTTCTGCTGTTGAGCCTGCCCTACGTGGTGTGGCTGGCGCTGCCTCGCCAGCGGCGACAGACGCGCCAATGGGCCAGCCTGCTGCTGCGCCTGCTGATCATCAGCCTCCTCGTGCTCAGCCTGGCAGGCATCCAGATCGTGCGCGCCGCCGACGAGCTCTCTGTCGTTTTCCTCCTCGACGCCTCGGACTCCATAGGCAACGAACAGCGTGAAGCGGCCGAAGCATACGTGCGCGAAGCGATGGGCGGCATGGGCCCCGATGACCAGGCAGCCGTGGTCGTTTTCGGGGCCAACGCTCTGGTCGACCGGCCCATGAGCGGGCTGTCAGAGCTGGCGCCCGTGACCTCCACGCCGCAGGGCCTGCACACGGACCTTGACGAGGCCGTGCGCCTGGGCCTGGCGCTCTTTCCGGCGGGCAGCGCCCGGCGCATGGTGCTCCTCAGCGACGGCTCCGCTACCCTGGGCGACCCTTTGGAAGCGGCGCAACTGGCATCCTCCACCGGCGTGCAGATCGATTACGTCCCCCTGACGCGCCCCGAGGTATTGCAGGAAGCGGGCATCAGCGACGTAAGCGCGCCCTCTCGCGTCATCCAGGGCGAGCGTTTCACCGTTGACGTTTCCGTATTCAGCAGCAGCAACATGGCTGCTACGCTGCGCGTGCTGGGCAGCGGGCGTGTGGTGCACGAAGCTGAGGTGCAGCTGAACAGCGGCGCCAATAATTTTTCGATTCCCCTGCGGGCCACGGAACAGGAGTTCGCGCGTTATACGGTGGAGCTGGCGCCGGAACGGGACGTTTACTATCAGAATAATCGCCTGGCGGCCTACACCGAGATCGTGGGCCCGCCGCGCCTGCTGCTGGTCTCGCACGACGCGTCCGGCGAGGATGGACAGCCTCTGCCCGCCGAAAGCGTCCAGCTGGAACGCGCCTTGCAGGATGTGGGGCTGCCTGTGGACCGCGTGACGCCTGTGGAGTTGACCGCGTCTCTTTCACAGCTCAGCAACTATGCCTCGGTGCTGCTGGTGAACGTCAACGCCAGGGAGTTACACCCTCTGAAGATGGGCGCCCTGCAGAGCTACGTGCGCGACCTGGGCGGCGGGCTGGTCGCCGTGGGCGGGCCTGAGAGTTTTGGCATGGGCGGTTACTACAGCACGCCGCTGGAGGAGACGTTACCCCTGGATATGCAGATCGAGGACCAGGACCGCTTCCCCTCCGTGGCCATGGTCATCGTCATTGACCGCTCCGGCAGCATGGGCATGCAGGAAGGCAGCCTGACCAAAATCCAGCTGGCCAACGAAGCCGCAGTGCGCGTTGTGGAACTGTTACACGACTTTGACGAAATCACCGTGATTCCCGTGGACACGGTGCCCAGCAACGTCATTGGTCCGGCGTCCGCCGCGGATAAGGATGCGCTCATTGCCGAGATACGGCAGATTGGCGCCGGCGGCGGCGGGATCAATGTGCGCACCGGCGTGGAGGCGGCGACGGAGGCGCTGGCAGAGGTCGAGGCACAGGTGCGGCACATCATCGTCCTCGCCGATGGCGCAGATTCTAATGAGCAGATAGGCGTTCCGGAGCTGATTGAAGGGCTGGTGGCTGAGGGCGTCACCATCTCCATGGTAGCCATCGGGGACGGCAAAGACGTGCCCTGGTTGGAGCAGATGGCGGAACTGGGCCAGGGTCGCTTTCACCTGACGCACGAAGCCGCCAACCTGCCCCAGATCTTTACGCAGGAGACGACGTCTATCCAGCGCTCCTACCTTGTCGAGGAGCGCTTCTTCCCCACGCTCGCCAACAGAAGCCCCATTCTGGCCAATATCCAACAGACGCCGCCGCTCTACGGCTATGTGGGCGCCAGCCCCAAAGCCGCCGCCCAGGTTATCCTGGAGACCCATCTGGGCGACCCGCTCCTGGCGAGCTGGCAGTATGGGCTGGGGCGCTCTGTGGCCTGGACCTCGGACGCCACCGGTCGCTGGGCCACCGATTGGGTGCGCTGGGATGGATTCCCCACCTTCTGGGCCCAGGCCGTGCGCTGGACCATTACGCAGGACCGCGAAAACAACGTGGAGACGGTCGTGCAATTTTCAGGCGAAACCGCCGTGCTCACCAGTGACGTGCGCGGCGGCGAAGGCGATTTCCTCAACGACGTAGATATGACAGCCAATGTCGTGGGACCCGGCGGCGAAGTGACCGCGGTGACCATGGAGCAGGTCGCGCCCGGACGCTATCAGGGTCACTTTACACCCGGCGAGGAAGGCGCCTACCTCATTCGCGTGGCGGGCGAGGCGCAATCAGACGCAGACGGGGCCGGGAGCGCACCCACTGTGGCCCAGACCAGCGGCTGGGTGCTCGGGTATTCGCCGGAGTACCGGCAACTGGAAGCTGATGCGCAGCTGTTGGAGCAGATGGCTGCGATGAGCACCGGCCGTGACATTAGCGACGACCCCGTCCGGGCCTTCGACCACACACTGGCGGGCGAGCGCACCACACGGCCCATCTGGCCCTGGCTGACCATCCTCGCCGTCCTGCTGCTGCCGGTGGACGTCGCTGTGCGACGGCTGGCCCTGACGCGGCGCGACGTACGGCGAGCCTGGGCGGCCGCCCTGGGCCGGGTGCGACCGCCGGTGGCTCAACCGCAACGCTCGGAACAGGTGGCGCGGCTGTTTGAGGCCAAGGAAAGGGCCGGCACCGGAAGCGCCGGCGCACCAGACGCGGCGCAGCCCTCGCAACAGGCTCAACCATCCCTGGTTGCCGCACCGCGCCCGGAGGAACGACGGGAAGCGCCTCCCACGCCAGTGGAGGAGCCTGGGGACGCCGGGGCGCCCGTTCTCCCACCGGCTGCGCGCCGCAAAAAGGAAGAGCGCAAAGACGAAAGCCAGGAGTCCCAGCGCTCCCTCGCCTCGCGCCTGCTCGAGAGACGACGGCAGGATAACGACGCCTCATAGCAGGCGTTCACCTCCCCGCGATCACGTCTGCACCCCTAATTTCCTATTGAAGAAGCCCGCTGTGTGATCGATACTGGACCATAGTCTGAAAGTTAATCCATGCGCATTGTACTCGGGTGATAAGGAGTTACCAATGAAACATCGAGCCTTCATCATCGCAGCCTGTCTGGCTCTCCTGCTCGTGTTCGTGGCGGGTGGCGCCCAGGATTCGGCCACCGTCATCGTCCAGGCGCAGAACGTAGAAGTAGCTGCCGCTGCCGTGCACGAACATGGCGGTCAGGTAAGCGAGCATCTTGATATTATCGCCAGCGTCGCCGCCCACGTACCGGCGCGCGCCGTGGCGTCGTTGCAAAGCGACAGCCGGGTGGCGGCCATTTACCAGGACAACGTCGTACACAGCGCCGGGCGGGGCAACCCGCACACGGCTGTCGATTTCCCCCGGGTTATCGGCGCCGATGAAGCCTGGGCCCAGGGGATTACGGGCGAAGGCGTTACCGTCGCCATCGTCGATACGGGAATTTCACAACGATTCAACTGGACTCACCACCGCGTGGCGGCCCGTTACAACGCGGTCGACGATCGCACCACCCCCAACGATTTTGACCCCGCCGGGCACGGCACTTTTGTCGCCGGACTGCTCGGCAACAATGAGCAACAGGGAGATGGTTACGCAGGCGTGGCGCCCGGCGTGGAATTTGTGGACGTCCGCGTCTTGGGCACGGACGGGCGTGGCAGTTACGCCGACGTCATCGAGGGCCTCAACTGGATCCTGGAAAACAAGGACACGTACAACATTCGGGTGGCTAACCTGTCGCTCGTTGGCGCTATCGGCGGCCCCTACTGGGCCGACCCCGTTAACCAGGCCGTGGAAGCGCTGTGGGATGCGGGTGTCGTAGTTGTTGCCGCAGCCGGCAATGGCGGCCCCGATCCGCTGAGCATCTCGGCCCCCGGCAACGATCCCTTCGTCATTACCGTTGGCGCGTTGACTGACAACTACACGCCCGACGACGAAAGCGACGACTACATCCCGCCGTTCAGCAGCGCCGGCCCCACAGAGACTGGCTTTGTCAAGCCGGACCTGCTGGCCCCCGGCGCGCACATGCTCTCGCAGATGGACCGCAACGCCCAGTGGGCGCGCGACAACAGCGAGACGCACGTTCAGGGCCGCTTCTATCAGGCGGCGGGCACATCGGCGGCAACAGCCGTTACCTCCGGCGCCGCAGCGCTCCTGTTGCAGCAACAGCCAGAGTTGACCCCTGATCAGGTCAAGTACACGTTGATGGCGTCGGCGAAGCCGGCCACTTATGACGACGGCGCGCTGGTATGGAGCGTCCTGCAACAGGGCGCCGGCCGCCTGTCGGTGTCCGACGCTCTCTCCGGCGCCTACGACGGCGCAGCGAACAGCGGCATGACGCCCGGCGAGAAGTACGTAGGCCCCGTGGTCTACCGCGACGGCGCGTTCCAATTGGTCGACGAAGAGGGCAACCTGCTGGCTGAAGAGGCCGGCTACCTGTGGAATGGCGGCTATCTGTGGAACGGCGGTTATCTGTGGAATGGCGGCTACCTGTGGAATGGTGGTTACCTGTGGAACGGCGGCTATCTATGGAACGGCAGCACGGATTGGCAGATGTGGGAAGAGGACGACATCTGGCAGAGCGGTTATAGCTGGGTCGGCAGTGACGCCTGGACCGGTGGCTACCTGTGGAACGGTGGCTATCTATGGAATGGCGGTTATTTGTGGAATGGCGGCTATCTATGGAACGGCGGCTACTTGTGGAATGGCGGCTACCTGTGGAATGGTCTGATGCCAGACTACCAATAATCTCCACCGGACACTTGCTTCTGTCGTAGCAGGAAAACAAGAGTATCCCCGGGACGCGATTCCTGGGGATATTGTTCTATTTCACTCCCCGTCTCGTTGTAGTTGCAAGCACCCCACCCTGGCGGGACAGGATAACGAAGGAAGAGTGGCGAACCGCGTGGCTGAATTAGCGCCGGCAAAAGCGAGGGCACGAGTGGCCTACCTGCTGATCGTCAGCGGGTTGGGGCTGTTGCTGACCACTGTGGGCGTAATCCAGGCGCCGGCCTACGAGCCGCTTCACATTTTTTTGCTGCTGGCGGCGCTGGGGGTTCTGGCTCAGTTTGCGGCGACCGGCGCCGAGGTCACCTTTGAAGTAAGCACAGCCGTCAGTCTGGCAGCCGTCCCCTTCTACGGGCCGGCAGCCGCGGCCCTGATCGCCACGGCGGCTAACGTCAGCATCTGGCTCATCAAGCGCGTGGAGTCGCCGGAATGGAAAGGGAGCTGGGAGCAACTGGCTTTCAACACCGGCATGAGCGTCATCTCTGTCTACGTCGCCGGTCTGGTTTACACAGCCACAGCCGGCGCGCTGGAAAGCGGCACGTTTGCCGGAGAGATCCTGCCCTGGTTGCTGGCAGCCGTGGTGGGCGACCAGCTCAATCTCTGGCTGCTCATCGGCATTCTCTACCTGCAGCAAGGGGTAAAACCGCTGGAGTTCTGGCACAGCAACCGATGGGCCATGCCCATTAACGTCGTCGTGCTGGGGGCCGGCGGCGGCGTCCTGGCCACAGCGGTGCAACAGTTCGATGCACTGGGTATCGCCATCTTCTTCCTGCCAGTCTTTCTCTCTGCGTACGCTTTCCGCCTCTACGTGGCCCGCACGCGCGCGCACATGGAGCGGCTGGAAGAAATCATCGCCGAGCGGACACAGGAACTGGTGGAGGTTAATGAGTCGCTGGCCGAAGTAAACAAGCAAAAAGACGCCTTCCTGGCGGTACTGACACACGATATGCGCTCGCCGTTGACCAACATACACGGCTACGCGTCGCTGTTGCGCGACCACCCTGAATTCCCGCCGGAACAACGCACGCACATGGCCGATATCATTCTGCGCAACGAACGGGCTTTGCTGGAGATCGTCAACAACATTCTGGATATTGAGCATCTCGAATCGGGCGGGCCGGTGTTATTGGAGCGGCAGAACTTTGATCTGGCAGCGCTGATTGAGGAAACAGTGGAGTCCATTCGCGCGCAGGCCCAGGAGAAGGAAATCGACCTGCACTACGGCTGCGGCGACTCACCCATCTTCGTGCACGCTGACCGTCAGAAGGTAGGGCGCATTCTGCAGAATCTGCTCTCCAACGCCATCAAGTACACGCCGGAAAAGGGAGAGGTGCGCGTGCGCGCCAGCATGAACGGGCAGCATGTGCATATCGAAGTCGAGGACACCGGTTACGGCATCCCCGCCGACGAATTGCCTGCTGTCTTCAACCGCTATTCACGGGTGACCAAGCATCGCAACAAGGCCGTGGGCACGGGCCTGGGATTGGCCATCGTCAAGAGCCTCATCGATGCGCATAAAGGCGAAATCGATGTAACCAGCGAGGAGGGCGTGGGGAGCACGTTTACGGTTAAGCTGCCGGCGTAGGTAGTGTAATGGTGTATTGGTGTAATGGTTGATCGGAGATTGGTGATGGTCTCCGTGGTCCTCTCTGTTCACTCTTCGTGAGACTCTGTGTCACATTCGTTCCGCCGTCTGCCGTCCGCCGCTACAGTTCGGGGTCGCGCTTGGCGATCTTCTCCGCCACCATCTCGGTAAACGCATCCAGCGCCAGGCCGTTCTGGCGGCTGCCATCGCGGCGGCGCAGAGCCACCGTGCCCTTCTGCACTTCGCGGTCACCCACGACCAGCATGTAGGGCACTTTCATCAGTTGCGCCTGGCGTATCTTAGCCTGCATGCGATCGGAGCCCAGGTCGGCGTGCGCGCGGGCGCCGGCGGCTCTCAGCCGCTGCACCGCATCGCGCGCGTAGCTGTGGTGATCGTCCGTGATCGGTATGACGCGCACCTGTTCGGGCGCCAACCACACAGGGAAGTTGCCGGCGTAATGCTCGATGAGGAAACCGATAAAACGCTCGTGGCTGCCCAGGGGCGCGCGATGGATGCACAGTGGCGTCTCATCCTCACCATCCTGGTTGGTGAAGCTGAGGCCGAAGCGGGGGGGCACGGCGAAATCCACCTGGTTGGTGGCAATGCTAAACTCGCGCCCCATGGCGCTCCATACCTGTACGTCGATCTTGGGACCGTAAAAGGCAGCCTCGTCCTCAGCCTCCACGAAAGGCACACCCGATTCGCGCATCACGCGGCGGATCATCTCCTCCACCTTTAACCACGTCGCCTCGTCGTCCACGTACTTCTGGCCCAGGCGCTTCTTACTGTGCTTACTCAGGCGTAAGACATACTTATCGACGCCAAATAGATCGAAGTAGTCGCGGTACATGTCGATCACGCCCATGAACTCCTCGTCAAACTGCTCATACGTGCAGTAGATGTGCGCATCGTTTTGCTGGTTGCCGCGCACCCGCAACAGGCCGAACAGCTCGCCGCTCTGCTCGTAACGGTAGACCATGCCGTGCTCGGCCAGGCGCAGCGGCAGGTCGCGGTAACTCTCCAGCAGACTTCCACAGATCTTATGGTGAAAGGGGCAGTTCATGGGCCTGACATAGTAACGGACGTTGCCGCGCTCCATGGCGGGGTACATGTCCTCCACGTAGTAAGGCAGGTGCCCGCTGCGCACGAATAACTCTTCCTTGCCGATGTGTGGCGTGCGCACGCGCCGGTAACCGGCCCGTTCCTCGACCTCCCACGCCAGTTTCTCCATCTCTTTGACCAGGACTTCGCCGTTGGGCAACCAGAGAGCCAGGCCGGGGCCCACTTCCTCGTCAAAGATGAAAAGTTGCAGTTCGCGGCCCAGCGTGCGGTGGTCCCGTTGGCGCGCTTCTTCCAGCCGCTTCAGGTAAGCGTCCAGCTCGGCGCGGCTGGGCCAGGCCGTGCCATAGATGCGCTGCAGCATGGGATTGTCCTCGTCGCCCCGCCAGTAAGCGGCGGCAATGCTCATCAGTTTCAGCCCCTCCGGTGCAATGTGGCCCGTGTGCGCCACATGCGGCCCGCGACAGAGGTCCTCAAAGGAATCGTGGCGATAGGTGCTGATCGTCTCCCCGTCCGCCTCCAGCTCCTCGATCAGCTCCAGCTTATAAGGTTGGTCGTGGAACAGGTCGCGGGCTTCCTCCGCGCTTATCTGCCGGTAATGCAGGGGATACTCATCAGCCACAATCTGCCGGATGCGCTCTTCAATGTGCTGCAGGTCATCCTGGCTGAAGGTTCGAGTGTTGCCCTGGTCATCGTGGCCCAGGTCAAAGTCGTAGTAGAAACCATCTTCAATCGGCGGCCCAATGCCGATCTTCGCCTGAGGAAAAAGCTCCAGCACTGCCTGGGCCATGACGTGCGCCGCCGTGTGCCGCAAGCGGTACAGCTCTGTTTCCTCGTAAGGGACATAGTTGGCTACAGACACCATCACCTCCCCTGAGGACCGCGGACGGCAGACCTCCGACCGCAGTCACTCAATCTCCGCTCTCCAATCTCTGATCTCGAATCTCTCTACAACGCCATCGCTCGCTCGCCAATCAACCGCTGCGCGTGCTCAATGAACTCATCAACCGGCATCGCCCCGCGATCTTCCTCATCGCGGGTGCGCACGGCGACGGCGCCCGTTTCTTCCTCGCGGTCGCCCACCACCAGCATGTAGGGCACCTTCTGCAGCTGGGCGTCGCGGATTTTGGCATTCATGCGGTTGTTGCTGTCATCCACCTCGGCGCGCATGCCGCTGTCCTTCAGAGCCTGCGCCACCTTGCGCGCGTAAGGCACGTGGCGGTCGGTGATGGGAATCAGCGTGGCCTGCACCGGCGCCAGCCACAGAGGAAATGCGCCGTTGAAGTGCTCGATCAGGATACCGACGAAGCGCTCCATGCTGCCAAATGGCGCGCGGTGAATCATCACCGGCCGGTGCCTCTGGCCGTCGGCGCCGGTATATTCCAGGTCGAACCGTTCTGGCAACAGGAAATCAACCTGCACCGTGCCCAACTGCCATTCGCGCTTCAACACATCGCGAAAGATGAAATCCAGCTTGGGGCCGTAGAAAGCGGCTTCGCCCGGCTCCAGGCTGTAATTCAGCCCCAGGCGGTCGGCCGCATTCTGGATAGCGGCGATGCCCTGTTCCCACACCTCTGGCTCGCCGGCGTACTTATCGCTGTCCGGGTCGTTGGCTCCCAGGCGCGCGCGGAAATCCTGGAATCCCATGGCCTCGAACACGTACTGAATCAACTCCACAACGTGGATAAACTCCTCCTCAAGCTGTTCCGGCGTGACAAAGAGGTGCGAGTCGTCTACGGTAAATCCGCGCACCCGCGTCAACCCCGTCAGCTCGCCGCTCTGTTCGTAACGGTAGACCGTGCCGAATTCCGCCAGTCGCAAGGGCAAATCGCGGTAACTGCGCGCCTCGCTGCGGTAGATCTCGATATGGTGCGGGCAGTTCATCGGCTTGAGCAAGAAGCGGTCGCCGTCCACGTCGATGGGCGCGTACTGGCTATCTTTGTAGTAGGGATAATGCCCACTCGTCTCATAGAGTTCGATCTTGGCAATGTGTGGTGTGATCACCGGCTGGTAGCCGCGCTCTAGCTGCGCCTGGCGCAAAAACTGCTCCAGCGTCTCGCGCAGGACGGCGCCCTTAGGCAGCCACAGCGGCAGGCCCGACCCCACCAGAGGCGAGATGTGGAACAGACCTAATTGTTTGCCCAGCCGGCGGTGATCACGTTCCTTGGCCTCTTTCAGGCGCTCCAGATAATCCTGCAATTCTTCTTTATTGTGCCAGGCCGTGCCGTAGATGCGCTGTAACTGGGGGCGGTTCTCGTCGCCGCGCCAGTAGGCGCCGCTGGCGCGCAACAGCTTGACAGCATTGTGCTTGACTTGCTTGGTATAACCGACATGCGGGCCGCGGCACAGATCGACGAAGTCCCGGTGCTGGTAAATGCCCACTTCCTGCACCGGCTCGCTGATGGGCCGGCCCATATCGTCTACCTTGCCCGCAGCCAGCTCCTCGATCAGCTCTTGCTTGTACGGCTGGTCCTTAAAGAATTCGAGCGCCTCCTCCACCGACATAGTGGATTCTTCAAAGCGCGCGTTCTTCTTGAGCAACGACTTCATTCGTTTCTCGATGCGCTGCAGGTCTTCGGGCGAGAAGGTGATGGGCTTCCCTTCTTCATCTTTGCCCAGATCGAAATCGTAGTAGAACCCATCCTCGATGGGCGGCCCAATGGCCAGTCGAGCCTCGGGAAAAAGGTCCAGCACAGCCTCGGCCATCACGTGCGCCGCCGAGTGCCGGATGCGGTATAGTTCGGATTCTTCGTATGGGACGTTGTTGTTACTTCCGTTGTCAGACATAAGTTCTCCTGTGAAGAGATTGGAGATTGGTAATTGGAGATTGGTGACAGACGTGACCAACCAATCTCCAGTCTCCGATCTCTAACCTCCAATCTCAGATCAAAAAACGCCATCACCCGGTCGGGGCGATGGCGTTCGCGATTCCACCCAACTTCAGCCAACGACGCCCGTGCGCCGCCGGCTCTCATTGTGGCTTGTAACGGAGCCTGCCGGGTTCCCGTAGTAAGCAGCGCTCTCGCTGCCGTTCAGAAAACCACTCCCGGGGGGTTTTCACCGCCGCCTTTGCCGCGAGGGCTCACAGCCCATCGACCCTCGCTCTCTGGGACAGGCGCGGCTGTTACTCGTCCCGTTCAACGTTTTTCCATATTCTCGTACTCTAGATTATAGGAGGCGTCAGACGCCTGTCAAGGCGCAAGTGAAAAACGTATCATGTAAATGTGCCAGGCAATTGCAACACCTTACTCGCATGCTATAATGCACCTATTCTGAGGAGCACAACGAACGATTCTATGGACAAAACTTCTAACGACCGCCGCGCCCGCCCCAGAATCCGGTTGCCACTGTGGGGGGCCGGCCTCATCGCACTGCTCGTCCTCATCCTCCTTGTGGCCACTTCCGTCTGGCTATTTAAGAGCGTGCAGAGGATGGCGGCGACGTGGAACGATAACGGTCCGCGATTCGAAATTGCGGACGACGGGGAAAGCCCGGGCGGCGCTGCGCCCTGGAGCCTGGACGATCCCCTGGTTTCTTCCAACGCGGACGGCAACCAGCCTTCCGGCGGCATCTCCATCGATTCATTGCAGCGGTGGTCGGGCGACGAGCGGGTGTCCCTGCTCCTGCTGGGTATCGACCTGCGCTGCGACGAAGAAGGTCCGACCCACACAGACAGCCTGATGGTGCTCACTGCCGATCCTGTGGGCCTGTCGGCGGCAGCCCTTTCGCTGCCGCGTGACCTGTGGGTGGAGATACCGGGGTTCGGGGTCAATCGTATAAACCAGGCCCACTTCCTGGGTGAAACTCACGACTATCCCGGGGGCGGGCCTGCCCTGGCAGTGGAGACGGTGGAGGCCACGCTGGGCGTCCCCATCCAATATTACGCTGCAGTCAACTTCGAAGCATTCACCGAATTCGTGGACCTGATTGGGGGCATCACCATCGACGCCTCCGAAGATATCGACGATCCTACCTACCCTGACCATTGCTACGGCTATGAAGGATTCTATTTGGACGCGGGAGAGCACGAGCTGGACGGGCAGCAGGCGCTGAAATACGCGCGTACGCGCGCCACGGCTGGCGGCGACGTGGATCGCGCCGCGCGCCAGCAGGAAGTAGTCATGGCCGTACGCGACCGCGTGTTGCGCCTTGATATGGTGCCACGTCTGATAGTGCAGTCGCCGGAATTGTGGCGCTCTTTCCAGGCGAACGTAGATACCAACCTGTCGCTGGAAGAAGCGTTACAGCTGGCGTTGCTGGCGCAGGATATCCCGCGAGACAGCATCCGCATGGAAGTCATCAACTATGACTACGTTTACAATGAAACCACACCGGATGGCCAGCAGGTGTTGGTGCCCGACCGCGAAAGCATCCGCACCTTGCGCGACCAGTTGTTTGCGCCGCCGGCCATTCCGACGCCCGTCATCGAGAACTTGCCGCAAATGATGCGCCAGGAAGATGCGCGCATCGTCATCCACAACGGCACCTCGGTCTTCGGGCTTGCGGGCGATACCCAGGATTATCTGGTGGAGCAGGGATTCCGGGTAGTGGACATCGGAAACGCCGATTCCGCCACTTACCAGAGCACCCAGATCCTGGACTTTGGCGCGCACCCCAACACGACCCGCTACCTGGCTCAGATAATGGATATTCCCCCGCTCAACATTTCGTACAGCTCGGAGCCTGCCGAAGCGTATGATGTGCTGATCATCCTGGGCGACGACTGGCGGGTGCCCACGGCGGATACAGCCACCCCCTGATCCACTGCGCCGGGCCCTGCCCTGCGCCTGATTGGCTGACGATGGGGCTGCTGGTTCACCCGGGTTACTTGCCTACAGAAAGATCGTACACTTCGCGAGGCCGCCATCCCGAGCGCTCGGCGACCGCCGCGGCGGCCTCTTTGCGCCGCACCCCCCGCTCCAGCTCAGCCTCCATGGCCTCCAGCACCTGAGATTCACTCCAGCGCAATTCTTCAGGGCCGGCGCCGGCAATAACCACGGTGATCTCGCCGCGCACCGGCCCCTCGGCGAAGTGAACCAGGGCCTCGCCGGGCGCGCCGCGCCACAGCTCCTCGTACATCTTGGTCATCTCGCGAGCAACAACCAGCCGGCGCTGGCCCAGCACCGCTTCAATGTCCGCCAGCAGAGCCAGCAGGCGGTGTGGCGCTTCGTAAAGGACAAGGGTATGCTGTACGAGAGCCACCTCCTGCAACGCCTCGCGCCGCGCCTTCTCCTGCCGGGGTAAGAAACCGAGGAAGAGAAAGCTGTCGCTGGGCAAGCCGCTGCTGACCAGAGCGGCTACCACGGCAGTAGGGCCCGGAATGGGGCTGACCGTGACGCCTGCCTCCAGCGCGGCCTGGATCAGTCGATAGCCAGGATCGGAGAGGCCGGGCATCCCCGCGTCGGAAACAAGAGCCACGTCGGCCGCCTGCAGGCGCTCGACCAGTTCCGCCACGCGCCCTTCGTCGCTGAAATCGTGAAAACTGATCAGCGGCGTCTCGATCCCATGATGTTGCAGCAACCGCCCCGTCGTGCGCGTATCCTCAGCCGCAATCAGGCTCACCTCGCGCAACGTGCGCAACGCGCGCAAGGTAATGTCTTCCATGTTGCCGATGGGGGTGCCGACGAGATATAACGTGGCCATGCGGGGATTGGAGATTGGAGATCAGGGATTGGAGGTTTGTCAAGCGGCGTCCGCCGCCAATCTCCAATCAACCAATCTCCGATCTCCCCCTACGAATGATTCTGCACAAAATCGAAGCGCAGCAGATTCTGGTTGCAACTGGCCCGGCTCTGCACAGAGTAAACCTGGGAAACGGCCGTGCCGTTGCTGGTTTCTAGCTGCACGTTGTAATCGCGTATCACCGGCGCGTTGAACAGGAACTGCTCGTACCCCGACGGGCTATAGGCCGGTGCGCCGCCTACCGGCACGCGCTCGTCAATGCCGCTCCCCCACACGTGCACCCGGTATTGTCCGCTGGGAACCGGATTCTGGTTCACGTCCAACACTTCCCCGGCAATTCCCATCCAGTTACAGCCGGCGTTGTTGGCAAAGTTTTGCAGATACATGGGGCTGCTGTCCGTCTTGGTAAAAAGGAAGGCCGAGCGCGTGTTGGTCGCCGTAGGCGAAGGGCCGGGCGTTTCCGTCGGCGTCGGCGTGGGCGTGTTCGTCGGCGTGTTGGTCGGCGGCGGGAACGTGGGCGTGATCGACGGCTCCAACGTGGCCCGGCGCGTGTTGGTCGCCGTGGGCAACGGGGTCTCGTCCGGGCGCGACGGCGTCCACGTAGGCGCCAGCCCACCGCTCGCCGGTTGCGGCGTGTCCGCCAGCGTAGGTAACACGGCCAATTCCACCCGCGTCGGCGTGGGCTCAGCCGTCGCTTCCGCCACATCCTGCCCCAGGAACCGGGTCAGCGGCGCGGCCATCTCCGGCGCGACCATCACGGCAATGACTCCCGCCACCACCAGTAAAATAACCAGGATGATTACTAATGAAATAACATTAAGCAGCGCGCCCATACAGGATGCGCCACGGCCACCTGTTCTCCTTGCCATCTTGCCCCTCCAAACGTTTATGCCCCTGTGTCAATGTAGCGCTCAATCTCGGCCTGCGACCACTGTTCCACCAACCATGCCTCAAACCGCTCCTGCAGAAGCGCAGCGCGCTGGTCTGGCCCCAGGGGGCGCTCCGGATCGAGGTCCACCACCTGCACCAGATAATAAACGGTCTGCCCCCCGTTGGCGCCGGTCGCCGTGATTACGTTGCTGACTTCGCCCGGTTGCAGTGCAAAGGCCGCTTCTTCCAACTCTGGCACGAGTAACGTCCCCTGCGCAAAGTAACCAAGATCGCCGCCGTCCGCCGCCGTGGCCTGATCCAGCGAGTGTTCCCGGGCCAGCGCGGCAAAGTCCGCCCCGTTCGCTATCTGCTCCGACAGGGACTCTGCCAGCGCCTGATCGTCCACCTGAATGTACCGAGCGCGTACCTGAGGCACCGTCTGCGGTACGTCCGCTGTCACGAAGGCAGACACTCGCTCGGTGAGCATTTCATAGGCCAGCGCCTCGCGGAACGACGCCTCGCTCCACTGGTTGGCTTGCAGCCAGGCCTCGAAACTGCCCTCACCGCCCGTGCCTTCAGCCACCTGCCGCAGCTCGGCCAGTTGCGCCTCAACCATCTCCGTTGTCACAGAGATACCGTTCGCTTCCGCTGCCTGCTCGATGAGCGCGCGCTCGATGAGCATGTTCAACACCTGCGCGCCCTCGTCCACATTCGGATCCGGCTCCTGCAAAATCAGGCTCTGACCCTGTTGCTGGCGCGACAATGCCTCTTCAAATGCCGCCAGCGTGATCGGTTCACCGTTGACAGCCGCCGCCAGTGGCTCGCTGGGCGTAGGCGAGGGGGGGATTGGCGTGACGGTGGGCTGGACCTGTGAATCAGGCGGCGGCAGTTCGGGGTCCACCGCGGATGAAGTCGCCGTCTGTCCGTTGCCATCACCATCCGCGTCTGGCGACGCGTCACGACAGGCCGCGCCAAGCAAGAGCGTGAATGATAGCGCCAGAACGGCGACCAGAGCGGCAGGGCGGGTAAACATAGACCAGATCATCTCTTTACGGCGATCAGACATAATGTGAGATCAGATTATACCCGCGGGCGGGGTCGATGCAATAACCCACCTTTACCATGATCGACCCAGGCGCTCTCTAGGGACGCATCGGTTTCAAGTGGTAATGGATTGGCAATAAGGGCCAGAAGCTGCTACGTCACACATTCATAGCAAGAACAGGCCGGCGGCGACGACGAACACGATAATGAAGATTAACGCGCAGCCCAGTCGAAAGAGCCTGGCAGTCATCTTGAACATCAGGCGTAGCAGGAACAAGACAGCCAGAAGAATTACAGACAGGACGGCCAGAACCGTCACGTCTCCCAACATTTCTGGACCAAGTAACTCCATCGTTCACTCCTTACGATTCAGCAACTGTCGACACTCGATGAAAGCCGCGGCAATGCCGGCGCTCACGACTCTCCAGTCACAGGATAATGGATCACCGGCGATTCGCGTACCCAGCGGGCCAGAATCAGAATGGCCAGCAGCGTCAGCAACGAGCCGGCGACGGTGTTGCCCGTCAGACCCAGCTGGCGCCACAGCACCGGCCCCACGAGCGCGCCCAACATGCGCCCCAGGCTGCCCGCCGCCAGCGCCACAGAGAGCACCACGCTGCGCGCCGTGGGCACCACTTCTGTAAGCAGGGGGATGCTGCCCACGAAAGTCAGCTCGAAGGCCAGGAACACGCCAAAAAGCGTAATCAGCGCCGCCGTCAGATTGAAGCTGGTATAGGGTATCAGCACATAGAGCAGACAGGCGAGCAACCCCGCGGTGATCACGACGGGCCGCTTGCCAAAGCGGTCAACGGTGCCCCCCGCCAGCAATTCACCAACGATTTCCGCGCCGCCGATGACCCCGCTTGCCAACCCCAGGTTGGTCAGACTCAATCCAAAACTACGTTCCATCCAGTCGCCGTACACGATAAACAATATCTCATTGGCCATCATCGCCAGGAAGACGTACAGTGCCACAGCCCAGATGACAGAATGATCGCGTATGACCCGCAGCACCGCCGGCAAGGAAGCAGCGCGCGTGCTGTCCACGTGACCCGGCGGCAGCAGGCGCCACAATAGCAGCATCGATCCCAGACCCAACAACCCGAGCCACAAGAAGGGCGCGTGCCACCCCTGGCGGGCCATGATCCAGCCGATGATGGGAGCGCTTACCAGCAGAGCGCCGGCCCAGGCGAACTCCGTGATGGCCAGCGCCTTGCCCCGCTGATTATAGGCCACCACGTCCCCCAGATATGATTGCATGGCCGGGTCGTACACGACCTTGGCCACGCCGACGGCTACCATCGCCAGGCCCAGTGTCCAGTAGGCGGGCCAGACAGCAACCACCAGACAGCCAAGGCTGAACAGGAGGATGGCGCCCATAAGGATGAGGCGCCGGCCAAACCGTTCAGAGAGCGGGCTGAACAGAGGGCTGACGAAACCGACCAACGCTCGCAACGCAACCAGCTGGGCCACGGCTCCTAACGTGACGCCCAATCCGCGCGCGAGAGCTGGGAGAAATGGGTAAGTCATGCGCAGCGCGCTGTTGAGGAGAAACCGGCTCAGGGTCAGGACAGCCAGTTGCACGCGCATGCGCGGCACAGGTCTTTTGATCACAGGCTGGAGTTTAACCGACGGATGCGGCGCTGCCAAAATCCACGACCGCCCCCCATTATTGTGTTGCGCGGACCTGAAACGAACTGTACCATTGCGTTGCGTTTCGTGCGAGTGAAAGGTTGAATGTAAGTACAGTCGCTGATAATGTGCACAATCTTCTTTATCATCAATAGTGCCAACAACGCTAAGAGTACAAAGCTAAGAGAGAGGAAATGAAAGGGGCGAAATGGCAAGTTCTCGAAAGTGAACTGATCGTCGACCACCCACATGTCGAAGTGGCGATGGAGAAGATTAGCCTCCCCAATGGGGAGATTATCCACGACTGGCCGATTGTTCACGCACGAGATTTCGTAAACGCCGTCGTCTTTAACGAAGATGGTAAGGCATTAATCCTTGACGGTTACAAGCACGGCGCCCGCCGTTGTAGCTGGCAGGTTGTTGGCGGATATCTAAAACCGGACGAAGATCCCCTGTCGGCTATCCAGCGCGACCTACTGGAAGAAACCGGCTATCACAGCAACGAGTGGCGCTACCTGGGCGGGTTTGTCATCGATGCCAACCGTCACGTTGGCGTGGGCCACTTTTTCCTTTGCCTCAATGCCCAGCAAGTAGCTCTGCCCACTTCCGACGACCAGGAAGAGTTTTCAACGCGCTGGGTTTCGGTAAAGGATCTGCAGTATGCGCTGATGGACGGGCGCATCAGCATCATCAGCTACGCCATGAACGTGTCGCTGGCGCTCATGGCCTTGAACAAGGTAGCCCAAAATCAGGCCCTCGCCTACCTCATTGCGCATGCAGCTCAGAATGGAGATAATTGAGCCAGACGCGCAAGGAGGTCTTTTTTGTCATCCCCCACCGGTAAACAGCCAGATGTCAACCAGTCCATCGAGCTAAGCCGTAGCGCGCAACGCGTGCAAGGGGCCCTGAAAACCCACGGCGTGGATTGTCAGGTTGTGGAGCTGCCAGATACTACGCGCACGGCAAAAGAGGCCGCGGAAGCTATCGGTTGCAGCGTGGATCAGATCGTCAAGTCGTTAATTTTTAGAGCGCGCCAGAGCGACCGGCCGGTACTGGTCATTGCCAGCGGCAGCAATCGCGTCAATGAGAAGCGCATTGGACAGATGTTGGGAGAAAAGATTGGCAAGGCGAGTGCCGACTTCGTGCGCGAGAAAACAGGCTTCGTCATCGGCGGCGTGCCGCCCCTTGCGCACGAAACAAAACCGGAAACGTTTATCGACGAGTCGCTACTGGCTTTTGATGAGATCTGGGCCGCAGCGGGCACTCCCTTCGCCGTCTTCCGCCTTACGCCCGAGGACCTGCTGAAAATTACGAACGGTCAGGTGACGTCAATCGGCTGAGGGCGTCTCGCTCGCAGCAGTTACATCGCGCGATTCGGCCGCAACCTCGTCCTCTACTTCCTCCGGGCGGCTGCCCGCCATCAGCAAGCCCAATTGCTCCCGCGTGGCCTCATCAGCTGGCATCGTTGCCACGATCTCGCCGTGATAAATGACCGCGATGCGGTCGGCCAGGGCCAGGATCTCATCCAGTTCGGCAGAAATCAACAATACCGCACTACCCTCATCGCGCTGCTCAATGATACGGCGGTGGATGAACTCGATAGACCCAACATCCAGCCCGCGCGTGGGCTGGTTGGCGATGAGCAGGCGCACAGGCCGGCTTAACTCCCGCGCCACGATCACTTTTTGCTGGTTGCCGCCGGACAGGTGGGCCGCCAGCGTGTCCGGACCCGGCGTGCGCACGTCGTACTCCTCGATAAGCCGCACCGCCTGCTCGCGGATGGGCCGATCCTGGCGCAGTATACCGCGCGAAAATGGGCGCCGATAATAGCTGCATAGCACCATGTTGTCTGCCACCGAATAGGCCAACACCAGGCCATGTTTCTGGCGGTCCTCTGGAATGTGCGCCATCCCACTTTCGATGAGAAAGCGCGGATCGTGGAAGGGGATATCTTTGCCGTCCAGGCGCACGTGGCCTGACTGTGCGCTGCGCAGACCGGTTAGCGCTTGCGCCAGCTCCGTCTGCCCATTGCCCTGCACTCCAGCAATACCCAGCACTTCCCCCGCGCGCACCTGGAACGAAACGCCACGCACAGCAGGCACGCCACGCTCGTCGTTGACCACCAGATCCTGCACTTCGAGAACCACATCGCGTGGCGCTGCCGGCCCCTTTTCTATGCGCAAGACCACATCGCGCCCTACCATCATCGAGGCCAGTTGCTGCTCGTCGGCATCCTGAGGCGTGGTGGTGCCCACGACGCGCCCACGGCGCATGACCGTGATGCGGTCGGCGATGGCCAACACTTCTTTCAGTTTATGCGTGATGAAAATGATGGATACGCCGCGCTCGGTCAACTGGCGCATAATGCGAAAGAGGTCTTCCGCTTCCTGTGGCGTCAGCACCGCCGTGGGCTCGTCCAACACCAGGATGCGCGCATTGCGATAAAGTGCTTTGATGATCTCCACCCGCTGTTGCACGCCGACAGAGAGATCTTCGACGACCGCGGTGGGATCCACACGCAGGCCGAACTCTTCCGACAGGCGATGGATTTTCTGCCGGGCAGCCCGCATATCTAGCGACGGGCCGCGCGTGATCTCGGAACCGAGGACGATATTCTCGGCAACAGTGAAGACCGGTACCAGCATAAAGTGCTGGTGCACCATGCCGATGCCGTGGTCGATGGCATCGTTGGGATCGGAAACCTGGACCTGCTGACCGTCAACGTAGACCTCGCCTTCGTCGGGGCTATAGAGACCGTAAATGACGTTCATCAAGGTACTCTTGCCCGCGCCGTTTTCTCCCAGTAGGGCGTGGATCTCGCCCTCGCGCAGGTTGAAGTTAACGCTGTCGTTGGCCAGAACGCCGGGAAAGCGCTTGGTGATGTTGAGTGCTTCCAGGGCCAGCGGTTCGCTCATAATTATTCCTTCTCGTAGGGAATGCCATCGGCAGCCGGGGGCCGTGCGCGACCCACAAATCCGGCGAGGACGACGATGGTCAACACGTAGGGCAACATACCGATGAACTGGTGGGGAATCTCAAGTTGTCCCATGAACTGCAACTGCGTCTGCAGCGCCGTGGCGAAGCCAAACAGCAGAGCCGCGCCCCAGGAGCCGATGGGCGTCCACTTGCCGAAGATCATAACCGCCAGAGCCACAAAGCCGCGCCCGTTGGTCATGGCCCGCTCGAAGGAGCCCACGGCCTCCAGCGACAGATAGGCGCCCGCCAGGCCGGCCAACGCGCCGCCGATGATCACATTCATATAGCGCATCTTATAGACGTTAATGCCCACTGTGTCCGCCGCGCGCGGATGTTCGCCAACGGCCCGCGTGCGCAATCCCCAGCGCGTGTAAAAGATGACGTAATGCGTTAAGGCCACGATGAGCAGGGTAAGATAGGTAATAGGCGGATTATTAAAGAGAACCGGTCCCACCAGAGGCAGGTCGGCCAGCGGTCCCAGGGCGATGGGCTGCAGCTTGCCCTGGGTCGTCAGACCCTGCGTGTAAAAGTAGCCGGTGAGGCCAAAGGCCAGGATGTTAATCACCGTGCCGCCGATAATCTGGTCCATCTTCAGCGTCACAGACATATAGGCCAGGAACAGGCCCAGAAGGGCGCCGGCGAGCACGCCCATCAAGACGGCGATAAACAGGTTGCCGATATACACGTTGGCCATAAACCCGATGAAGGCCGCGAACAACATCTGCCCCTCGATGCCGATGTTAATGACGCCGGCGCGCTCTCCATAGAGGCCACAGAGGGCGCCCAACACCAGTGGTGTCGACTGCCGTAGTGTGGCCGAAAGCACGGCGCGCGTGACCTGGGGCGACGAGTTGTAGGCATACACGATGACCGCCAGTACCACAACAATCAAGGATAGAGCGGGTGCATGGCGGCGCACAAACTGGTTGCCTGCAGGACGCGTCAGCGTTCCTTCCATTCCCTTTCCTCCTACTGCTGGCCCCAGCCCGTGCTGAGGGTCACCTTTTCTTCGGTTACCTGCGTGCGCAGCAACCAGCGGATGAGCGCATCGGCGGCGACGAAGAAGAGGATGATGGCCAGAATAACGTCGATGATGTCAGCCGCCACGCCGGCATTGAATTGCATGCGGCTCGAGCCGGCGCGCATCGCGCCGACAAGGATCGCCGCGGGAATCACGCCAAAGGGATGCGTTTTGCCCAAGAGGGCAATGGTAATGCCGTCAAAGCCTAACCCCACGTTGAACCCGGGCTGGAAGCGGCCCACCACCCCCTGCGTCTCCACAGCGCCTCCCAGGCCGGCCATCAAACCGCTAATCGTCATCGTCAGGATGATGGTCGCCGCCACGCGGATGCCCGCGTAACTCGCCGCCGAGGCGTTGAGACCCACGGTGCGGATTTCATAGCCCACAGTCGTGTGCCACAGAAGCCACCAGGCAAGAACGGCCAGGAGCAGGGCCAGGAGGAAACCCGCGGGAACCGGTCCCCAGGTGGGCAGGCGCGCCGAGGACAACACGGCGGGTGTGCGGGCCACGATGTTGCCCGGAGTGGGATCTCTGAGCGGCCCGTTGGCCAGATAGTCGGTGATATTTATGGCCACGTAATTCAACATAATCGTGGTGATCACTTCGTGGGCGCCGGTATAGGCCTTCAGCATGCCGGGAATCGCCCCGTAGAGCGCGCCGGCCACAACGCCGCCCATCAGCGCCAGCGGCGCGTGAATGAGGGGCGGGAGCCCCTGTACGCCATAGCCAATCACGGCCGCCGTCACGGCGCCAAACAACAGCTGTCCCTGCGCGCCGATATTGAATAGGCCGGCCTTAAAGGCGAAGGCCACGGCAAGGCCGCTGAACACGAGAGGCGTTGCTTTCTCCAGTGTGCGCGCCAGCGCCTGAGAGCTGCCGAACGAGCCTTCGAGCAGCGCAGCGTAGGCAGCGAGCGGGGAGGCGTCGGACACAAGAAGAATGATCGCGCCAATGAGCAGCGCCAGGATAACAGAGGCAATGGGAGCGCTGGCGCTGCGCCAGAAGCGCCTGAGAAAAGCGGCTGTAGAAGTGGTGCGTGTGGTCATCTTCTACCCTGCAGCTCAGATCGGGAACATCATAAGCCGCGATGAGAAACAAACAATGTGCGACGCACATCCGTACGCCGCACATTGTCTCATAACCAGAATACCGTCATCTGTATTCGTTGCTTACGGGCTGTATCCGGTGTCGATTTCACCCGCTTCCAGGCCAGCGTTGATCTCATCCAGGCGATCCTTGATCTCCTGGGGGATCTCGTCATCGAAGTCATGGAACGGAGCCAGGCCGGCCTCGCCCAGGAAGTTGCCGGCGGGTAAGTTGCCGTCGTGCGAAGCCTGAACCAGGTCAAAGACGCCCGGCGTAATCAGCTTCATGGCGCTGGTCACCAGACAGGGATGCGCCTCGGGGACGGTCTCCCACTGGTCGGTGTCCACGCCGATGCAGTAGACGCCCGCGTGACTGGCGGTTTCAATCAGGGCGCCGTTGCCCGTGTTGCCGCCGGCCCCGAAGATCACGTCTGCACCCTGCTGGATTGCCTGCCGCGCCGTGTCAGCGCCCCAACCGGGATCGGTGAAGGCGATATCCAGGCCGCCCGGATGGTAAGTGGAGATAATCTGCACGTCCTCGTTCACGTACTCGGCGCCGTTTTCGTACCCTTCTTTGAAGGCCACGACCGGCGGCACCAGGTCCGTGCCCAGAACGGCGGCGATGGTGTTGCTCTCAGTCAGCAAGCCGGCCAGCGCGCCAGCCAGGAAACCACTCTGATCTTCAGGGAAGATCAGACCGGTCACGTTGGACGGCGGCCAATCGCCTTCCCAGCCATCGGGAGCCTCGGGGGCGATGAACTGGTCAACGCCGATGAAATCAATGTCGGGGTACTGCTGCGCCGCTTCTAGCGTCGCCTCACCCAAGGCAAAGCCCACGGTCACCACGACATCATAATTGCTCTCGGCGAAGAGCCCGATGTTGTTGGCGTAATCGGTGGCGTCGTCGGTCTCCACGAAATCAATCTGAGCGTCGAGCTCATCCGCTGCACGCCGCACGCCTTCCCACGCCGACTGGTTGAACGACTTGTCGTCAACCCTGCCCACGTCGGTCACCAGACCGACACAGAAAACCTCGTCGCTGGCGCAGTCGTCGTCAGCCGCAGGCTCTTCTTCCGGCTCCGACGGCGTTTCTTCTTCCATGTCTACAGCCGCTGTGGGTTCCTCCCCAGGACTCGCTCCTGGCTCTGCCGGCTGATCGCCGCCACAGGCAACCAGCGCAAGCGCGAGCAAAAGTGTGAGTAAAACAATCGTCTTGCGCATATTCTCCTCCTAACAGGTGAGATAATGTGGGTTGGTATTGTCGATCTGTGGGTCAGCGTTCACCACTATTCTCTGATGCCACCCAACTCTGGATTAACGCACTCGGATTATACTAAGAACCAGGGGTACTGCAAGATCATCGCCTGGAGTCATCAGGTGGTCCGGCAGGCGCAGGATCCGCTGGCTTCAACCGCTCGTCGCCGCCGCGGTTGTCGCCTCCACCGTGGCGTGGCGGCAAATAAAGTCGTAGACCAGAGCCCACACTTCCTCATGCACGGGATCCAGGGGGCGCATCAGCTCGTGGCCTGCGCGGGGGAATTTGTGCAGCTTCTTCTCAGAACTCCCCAACAACTCGACCACCTTTTCCGTATTGCCCGGCTTGACCGCAATGTCGCGTTCCCCCTGAAAGACCAGCGCGGGCTGGGTGAGCTGTGGCCAAAATAACCGGCCCAGATCGGCCATCTTGCGCATTTCGTCGATAGCCGCGGTGGGCATGCGCGTGGCGCGCGGCAACCAGGCCTGGACCTCCGGATCTTCCAGATCCAGAGCGGGATAGAGATCCAGTATCCGCGACCGGGCCAGCGGTCGCAGCTTGCCGATGCGCCAGGGGTACAACCAGGGCATGACGTAGCGCAAGACGCGGAGCAGGGAGATGAAACGGCTGGGCGGCTTGTAGAGGGGCGCGAGCAAAATCAGGCCGCGCACGTCCGCGTTTTGCGTCGCCAGGTGCGCGCAAAGCACAGCGCCCATGGAATGGCCCATCAGAAAGATGTCGTCACACCGGCAACGCAATTCCTCCAGCGCCTCTTCTGCCTCCGCCAGCCACGCCCGGTGTTCGATTCCCTGCATCTTGTCCGGCAGTTGACCATGGCCCGGCAGCAACGGACAGTGTACGTTGATCCCTCGCTGCGACAGGTATTCGGCCATGGGCCGCGAGCTCACGGGGCTGCCAATAAAACCGTGTAGCATCAGGCAGCCGATGGAGCTTTCGCAGCGCAGGGAATAGGCGCGCCGTTCTTCAGGGACGTTGTATTGGGGCGTAAAGGGCATAGTGACAATTCTTGCGCGCTTGCCAGTGCAGGACAAATGTTGCGAACTTGGCCAATAAGTCGAGCGCGGTCGTTTGGATAACTCTGGGAAAGTATAGTAGGCTAGTATCCTGAAAGCAACATGGCAACGGGCCGTCAATAGCAGCCAACGACGACGGCTGTGATAAAATAAGACTATGCCAATTCGCATTCTGTCAGACCAATTAGCCTCCCAAATCGCCGCCGGTGAAGTGGTGGAACGACCGGCTTCCGTGGTCAAGGAACTGGTGGAAAACGCCCTGGACGCCGGAGCTACGACCATCAACGTCGAGGTGCGCAAGGGTGGTCGCGACCTGATCCAGGTCGCCGACGACGGCAGCGGTATCGAGGCCGGTGAAGTGGAAACCGCCTTCCAACGCCACGCCACCTCCAAACTGCAATCGGCGTCCGATCTGGAAGCGATCGGCACGCTCGGTTTTCGCGGCGAGGCACTCTCGGCCATCGCCGCCGTGAGCCAGCTCACGGTAGTCACGCGCACGGCGGACGACGGCGCGGGCACGCGGCTGGTGCTGGAAGGCGGGCGCAAGGAGAGCAGAGATACGGTGGGCGCGCCGCAGGGCACGGTTATCGCCGTGGAGAACCTGTTTTACAATGTGCCCGCCCGCCGCAAGTTCCTGAAGACGATAACCACCGAAAAACGCCTGATCGACGAGTTCGTCACCCGCTACGCCATGGCCTACCCGGACGCACGCTTCCGCCTGGTCCACGACGGCCGCGTCACGTTCCAGAGCAGCGGCAGCGGCAATCTGCGCGATGTGCTGGTGGATGTGTATGGGGCGGAAATTGCGCGGGAGTTGTTGGAGATTGGAGATCAGAGATTGGAGAATGGAGATCGGGGATCGGAGATTGGAGATCGGAGATTGGGGAGTGATGATGAGACAGAAACCAATCTCCAATCTCCAGCCAACCAATCTCCAATCGCCATTTCCGGCTACGTCGGGCCGCCTTCCCTGCACCGCGCCAATCGCAGCCAGATCACGCTGTACGTCAATGGACGCTGGATCAAGGATAACAGTCTGACCTACGCTGTGATTCAGGCGTATCATACGCTGCTGCCCACCGGACGTTACCCGGTGGCGGTGGTCTTCGTGCGCATGCCCTACGAGCGGGTGGACGTTAACGTGCACCCGGCGAAGACAGAGGTGCGCTTTCGCGATAACAACGCCGTCTTTTCCGCCGTACAGCGCGCGGTACGCCAGACGCTGATCGCGGGCAGCCCCGTGCGCAACGTGGCCCTGGGCGCAAGGACCGGCGATAGTGGCGATGCATACCCCGGCTGGGGCGGCAGCCCGGACGACGCTGCCAGCCGCCGGGCATTCTCCAACCAGACCCTGCCGCACGCGCGAGGCAACCTGCAGATACAGTGGCCGCCAGCGGAGGCGGACGAAGCCACCGCCCCGGTATCAGCCAGCGAGGCGCTCTTTAGAGGGGGCAAAGCCGGCGCGAGCGAGGAGCAGCGGCTGGCCAGCGGGCAACGACTGCCCATCATGCGCGTGGTCGGCCAGGTGGGCGGCGCTTACATCATCGCCGAAGGACCCGATGGCCTCTTCCTCATTGACCAACACGCGGCGCACGAGCGCATCCTCTACGAGCAGTTCATGGCCGCTCGCCAGCGGGAGGAAATCGCCTCACAGGGGTTGGTGAGCAGCGAGACGGTTCAGCTAGCGCCCGACCAGGCCACTTTGCTGGAAGCGCACCTGGAGCTGCTGGCCGGCCTTGGCTTCCAGGTCGAACCTTTCGGCCCCAACACCTTCGTCGTGCGCGCCATCCCCGCGCTCCTGTCCAAACTGGATCCCGCCGCAGCCCTGGCCGCCGTGGTCGAGGATCTGGAAGCGGGCAACGACCCTTTGCAGGACAAAGTGGAAGCCAAAATCATTCTCCGGGTGTGTAAGACGGCAGCGGTGAAAGCCGGCCAGACCCTGTCCCCGCCGGAAATGGAAGCGATGATCGAGCAGCTGGAACGCTGCCAGAACCCGCACACCTGCCCCCACGGCCGGCCCACCCTGATCCATCTATCCGCGGCGCAACTGGCGCGGCAGTTTGGAAGAATGTAGAGATGGGAGATCAGAGATTGGATATTACCCGCTGCTGTGCCGCCCGGGACGAGCCATGATAAATGCAGATCAAACCAGAAAAATCCGCGTTCATCTGCGGCCAAACCGATCTCCAATCAACCAATCTCCAATCTCTAGTAAAGAAACATCGGCTTGCCCAACACGTGGCGCACCTTCGGCCGGTATTCGTCGGCGTCGTAGAGCTCATCCACGTCCACGCGCTTGATGCCGCTGGTCACAGTGCTCATGGGGATGTGCGTATATGTGCCGTCGCGCAGGGCCACCATGCGCCCGCTGACGCGGTCGCTGATCAGATCCATGGCCATGTTGGCGAAGTTGACGGCGACCATCAGGTCCAGGGCGTCCGGCGCGCCGGAACGCATCAGATAGGCCAGACGCTGGATGATCATATTCTCACCCGTAATCTTCTTCAGCGCTTCGCCCGTGATCTGGCCGATGCCGCCCAGTTTGCGGTGGCCGTAAGGGTCGGTTTCCCCGTACTCCACCACTTTGCCGCCGACGATGTGCGCGCCCTCGCTGATGGTGACCATGGCGTAGTTGCTGGGGTTGATGCGCTTGTCCTCCATCAACAGCTCGCCCAGCTTCTCCGGGTCAAACGGCACTTCAGAGATGATGGCGCGGTCCACGCCGGCAAGGTAAGAACTGATCAGGCTCGTCTCGCCGCTATTGCGTCCGAACAACTCGATGACGGCAATACGCTCGTGCGAGCCGGTGCTGGTGCGCAACTGGTGAATGAACTGCACGCTGCGGGTCACCGCCGTGCTGAAACCGATGCAATAATCGGTGCCGTAAACATCATTGTCCATCGTCTTGGGAATAGCGACGACGGGAAACCCCTCGCTGTGTAGGCGCTCGCCATAGCTCAGCGTGTCGTCGCCGCCGATGGGAACCAGTGTATCGATGCCCAGATGTTCCAGGTTTTTCAGCACGTGGGGGGTGAAATCGCGCAGCCTTCGATCCTCGGCTTCCGCCTCTGGATGTTCTGGATCGCGCAAGAATTCGGGCACGTCTGCGGGCTTTACTTTGCCAGGGTTGGTGCGGCTGGTGTGCAGGAAAGTGCCCCCGGTGCGGTCGATGGTGCGCACAAGCTGCCTGTCGAGGACCATCATATTAGACTCGAAGGCGTCCGGATCCTCGCGATTGTACTCCAGCAACCCACCCCAACCGCGCCGGATGCCGATGACCTCGTGGCCCTCGTCCGTGGCACGATTTACAACTGCCTTTATACAGGGATTTAATCCGGGGACGTCTCCGCCGCCGGTCAGAATACCAATTCTCATTATCTCATCCACTCCTTTCTGCTTGCTGCTGCAGGGAGGCCGGGCGCACGCGACGCCACAACCCCGTTAGCCGTGGCCTGCAACAAAGAAATAAGAACGTCTATTAATGATCTGACAACGAATCAGTTGAGTGGGAAATAACAAGGCTAACCGGTGGGATGCGGTCATCTGCTATGTACAGAGGGGATAATACCGCTATGATCGCCGCTTTTCAAATCGGTTGTTTGACAACACAGAAATACCTGCTAAACTACCATCGCTCCCCGCCCAGAGGTGGTACGGATCGCGCCCGCGACACCGGCCACCTCACTTTTTTTGAGGCAATCGGGCAGTGGTGTCCTGTTCATTAATCTCACGCCTCTAGCACGCCGATAGGGCGCCTGGAGCCTCCGTATTGCCTCCCCCTCAACTTCGCGTACAATCCGCCCATGCGCCACGATGCATTGTTGTCCACTCTTCGCCAATCGGCCGCCGTCAAACTCCTCCAGAGCCCGCACGCACCTCTCACCCTCAGCTTCCTCTACGACCAGTTCAAGCAAAAACAGCACATTACCATCCCCCACGCCCGGCTGAGCGAAGAGCTAACCGCCTATCTCGACGCGCTGGACGAAAGCCACCCCGGCCGCTACAGCAGCACGGCCGTCAACTACTTGCGCGCCTGGTGCGACGACGACCACCGCCTGCTGGCCGAGGCGCGCCGCGTTGCCGAACTGGCGACGGAGATCAAACAACTGGCCGTGCAGCTGGCCGCCGACCCTCCGGATGACGACGCGTTCCTCCGGATAGAAGGTGATCCCGCCGTCGATATGCACCTGGCCCGGCCCTTGTGGACACCGTCGGCCACTACCACCTTCGCCGGCGTCGAACCGGAGGCTGCCGCCCTCGACCTATCGTCGGCCGATTTCGAAGCGTTGTTCACCCAGTTTTACGTCGACGAAAGCCGCCTACGCCGTCGCGTCGCCACTCTCCTGGAACGACAACCCCGTATAACGCTGGGTGAAGTGGCGACCGCTTATCCCCTGACGCAGGGGCTGGCCGAACTGGTCAGCTACGTGGCCCTCGCCGCCACTTCGCCGCCATCGGGCTGCGCCTCCACCTGGACGAAGTCGAAGGGTACGCCTATCTGACCCAGCCGGACGACGAAACGGCTGAGTCCTTACCGCGCCTGGTGCGCCGTATCCCGCTCACCTACCACGCCACCCTGCTTTGCGTCCTCCTGCGCGAAAGGCTGCAGCAATTCGACGCCCAGGGCTTTGCCATCCTCTCGCAATTGCGCAGCTATTGGCCGCAAACGCGCTCCGTTCTCATGAATGCGCGCACTTTGGAGAGATATCGCGAAGCTGTGGTCACAGAGACGGCGGCTGAGGAGATAGGATCTGGCTAACCTGGACGATGAGGAAGCAGCCGTCTACCATCAACTCGTCGCCCACAACTGGCGGCTGGAGCAAGAACGGATCAGCCAGGACGACGTGCAGGAGGCGATCGGCCGTTTGCGCCTGCTCCCACAAAGCAAAAAGCCTCGCCGGCATAGTGGTGGCGAGGCTTTGCTTGCTGGTTAGTCCCAGCTCTTTTGGACTCTCCCATCCTCAGAGGTGCCTTACATCTGGCGCCCTGAATCGTAGAATGTATTGTAAGACCGGGGGGTTTCGACAGCCTGACCCGCTGGTACTGTTCGATCTCATACGATCGTCTTATTTCAAAGATTCTTCGCTGCGCTCAGAGTAACATCGGGGGTGGTAACTGGTTGGCGGAGACGCTTCGCCCCGCGCCAACGCCTCGCTCCGGGTGACACGGTGGGTAACGAAACCCATTTACAGCCGCGTCATGCTGGGCGAAGCGAAGCATCTACATCGCGGGAAAGCGCAGACGCACCGCGTAGTGCGTGTCATTCAGACGGGTTACCTCCTCAATCTGTAACCGCTTGCGGTTGCGAATGAACGCGCCGCGCAGGCAGACGATCACCTCGTCGCCCACTGACGGCGTGCTCTTTCCATCGCTGTTAGCCGGATGAAGCGGAGCAGCAATGTCATATTGCTCCAACCCCGCCCAAAGTTCCTCTACAAAAGCAAAATAAAGTGCCATTCTGATTGCTCCCACACGTCTTAGCGACCCTGAGAGTTCTTAGTTATCAACGTTGTCAGTGTAATTTTTTCCACATCGCACGTTCCCATTGCGCAGCGAAGGGGCCGATCGGACTATGCCAAACGTACCATCCAGGATAGTTCGGATGGATCTGGCTTAATGATGCATTTTTGCTTATACTGAATTCATGTCATCGCGGGCGCCTTTGGGTCGGAATAGGAAGTTACCGCTATCCCCTTTTGCGATCTCCCGTCGCCTGAGTCCTCCCGGCCCGGCGCCCGCCTTCACTCGCGGTAGCGTCTGAACCCTGCACGCGAGTAGGCATCTGCCCGTTACGATGTCGTGAATCCTACCTGCGCGCCATCACACACGGCGCTATACTTCTCATGGATGCGTGAGACAATTCTCATTGCCACCTTTATCCTGCTCGCTTTCCTGTTTAGCGGGCTGTCCGGCCTGATCATCGGCGCCAGCCTGTCACCGACAGCGGTGTTTATTGGCGCCGCAATCCTGGCCAGCATCACCGTTGCACTGATTGTCCTGGCGCTGTGGAAACAGCAACAGTCTTGAGCGAACAGATATTATTGAATTGCTGTGATGTCGCTCTGCAGTGTCTGGGGGAGTCTTGTCATTTTGGCTACACCCATCCGCTACCATTCAGCTCTAACTTCCGGCAAAAGCGGTTCTGATTTCACCGTGAAGCGACACAGCAGCTGACATAGCAGTCCGGTGACTCGGCTACGAAGTTTGACCGATACCCCACTACATGATAAACGATTCCAGACCCAGTATCAAGGGCAGTTTCTACATGGGAGTGCGAAAATGTTGTGATCGGGCCGGTCTCCTGACCGTAGCCCGCATGGTGGCTCGGTGGGGACACCGGCCACAGCAACTCACAAACTTTTAGTGCTCCCTTCTACATGTTGGTCTGCGCAGACTGTACGGCGGCGGGCAATCTGTTAAGATAAGACAGCATGGAACGTAATATCTATCTTGAAGATATTCCACTGGATGAGGCACAGGCCGCCCTGGCCCGCGCACTGCAGGCCGCCGATCTGTGGCGGCCCATGACGTCAGAACGGGTGCCTGTGGCCCAGGCGGCGGGCCGCGTGACGGCAGAGGCTGTATGGGCCAAATTGTCGTCGCCCCACTATCACGCCAGCGCCATGGACGGCTATGCGGTGCGCGCCCAGGACACGACGGGCGCCACGGAGACAAACCCTGTGCGGCTGACGCTGGTTGAGGAAGAGGTGGAGCCCCGGGCGGCGCGGCCGGCGCTGGCCGTGAACACAGGTCATCCCCTGCCGCCGTGGGCCAACGCTGTGATAATGATCGAGCACACCCAACAGGTAGAGGATGAAAAGAGGCAGGCGGGCATCGAAATTCGCGCCGCCGTCCCGCCCTGGCATCACGTGCGGCCCATGGGCGAGGACATGGTAGCCACCGAGCTGGTGCTGCCGGCCAACCACAGAGTGCGCCCCGTTGACCTGGGCGCTCTGGCCGGATCGGGCCACGCCACGGTCAACGTCCGCCGGCAGCCCAGAGTGGCCATCATCCCCACCGGATCCGAGCTGGTGCCGCTGGAACGTGTGGGCGACGACCGGCCGGAGGTGGGCCAGATCATCGAATACAACAGCATTGTGCTGGCGGCGCAGGTTGAAGAGTGGGGCGCGACTGCCACGCGCTGGTCCATCGTCCCCGATGAGCGGGATGCTATCCTGGACGCCGTCCGAGAAGCGGCCCACGATCACGACCTGGTACTGGTCAACGCCGGCTCGTCGGCCGGCAGCGAGGATTACACGGCGAGCATTGTACAAGAGCTGGGAGAACTGCTGGTGCATGGCGTGGCCGTGCGTCCGGGCCACCCGGTGATCATCGGCATGCTCGACGTAGAGCGCGCCGGCGCAGACGAGGAAAGCAACGAGCCGTCCGCTCCTGGGCAGACGCCGGTCTTCGGCGTGCCCGGCTATCCCGTCAGCGCGGCGCTGACGGCGGAGATTTTCGTAGAACCGCTTCTGGCCCGCTGGCAGGGATTGCCGCCGTATGAAGCGCCGACGATGGAAGCGACGCTCACACGCAAGCTCCTGTCACATACCGGCGACGACGATTACGTGCGCGTGGCCGTGGGCCGAGTTGGAGAGCGGGTGATGGCCACCCCGCTCAGCAGGGGCGCGGGCGTCATCACCTCTCTGGTGCGCGCCGATGGCATCGTGCGCATTCCGCGTTTCAGCGAGGGGGCGGACGCCGGTTCCACGGTAACCGTGCACCTCTACCGCCGGCCCTCAGAGATCGAACGCACCATCGTAGCCATCGGCAGCCACGATCTGACGCTGGACCTGCTGGCCCAATTTCTGGCAGCGCGCGGCGACGGCATGCGCCTGACGTCGGCTAACGTGGGCAGCCTGGGCGGATTGGTCGCCCTGCGGCGGGGCGAGGCGCATCTTGCCGGCTCGCACCTGCTCGATCCGCAAACAGGCGTGTACAACGAATCCTACGTGCGCCGCTACCTGCCGCAACAGGAGGTCGTTCTGGTGACGCTGGTGGGGCGCGAGCAGGGCTGGATTGTGCCGCCGGGCAACCCCAAGAAGATCCAGTCCTGGCGCGACGCGGCGCGTTCCGACGTGTGGCTGGTCAATCGCCAACGCGGCGCAGGCACGCGCGTGCTCCTGGATTATGAACTGGAGCAGGCGGGCATCAGCAGGGAAGAGATTGCGGGGTACGAACGAGAGGAATACACACACCTGGCGGTGGCTGCCGCCGTAGCCTCGGGGACCGCGGACATGGGCCTGGGCATCCGCGCTGCGGCGCGCGCCCTCAACATGGACTTCGTGCCGTTGGCCCACGAACGGTATGACCTGGTCATCCCGCGAGAACAGTATGTGAATCCCCTGCTGCAACCGTTGCTGAGGCTGCTGCGAGACGAGGCATTTCGCCAGGCCGTGGCGACCCTACCCGGTTACGACGTGGAGGTCATGGGGCAGGAGCGGGTACTGGCGGTTGACGGCTGAATGGAATCGTTTGCAATGCAAATCATGCAAATCCTCCCGGAGGTTCCCAGCGCTAAGCCAACCTCCGGGAGGATGATCCGGATAGCTCAAGTCAGCACGCCATCCAGGCCACTCTCGCGAGCATTCTGCAGGCGGGTTGGCGTCACGCGGTTGAAAAGGTCGGCCGGGCCGTAGCCCTGCACGCGAATATAATTATCCGTGTAGCCCACCCAGCGCAAGCCGTTGTCGTCTGCGCCCACCGTCGTCTCCCACAGCACTTTGCGCGTCTGCCCTTCATACTGTCGATGGAAGGCCAGGCTCAGCTCGTCGCCCAGCTCGATCATGCGCCGCGTGCGCTCCTTGCGCAGCTTCTTGGGCACCTGGTCCCCCATTTGGGCCGCCGCCGTGCCCGGGCGGGCGCTATAGGTGAAGACGTGCAGACGTGAAAACTCCACTTCGCGCACAAGATCCAAACTCTGCTCAAAATCCTCTTCGCTCTCAGATGGGAAGCCGGTAATAATGTCGGTGCTCAGATTCAGATCAGGGATGGCCTCGCGGGCGGCCTGGGCCAGGCGGCGGAAGCTTTCGCGTCGCGTGCGACGGGCCATCAGGCGCAGAATGCGGTCGCTCCCCGACTGTAGGGGCAGGTGCAGGTGCGGCAGCAGGCGGGCATCCTGCCACAGCTCGAAGAAGGTGGGGTCAATGTCCCACGGTTCCAGCGAGGAGAGGCGCAGGCGGGGAATGCCGGTATAGGTGAGAATGGCCGCCACCAGCTCGCGCAGGGTCACGTCATTGTCCAGATCGTGCCCGTAACTTCCCAGGTGCACCCCGGTGAGCACCGCTTCCTGGTAACCGGCCTCGGTCAGCGCCTGAATCTCACGCACCACGTCGCCCAGGTGGCGGCTGCGACCCGCGCCGCGGGCCACCGTGGTGATGCAGAAGGTGCAACGGTTATCACACCCATCCTGCACCTTTATGAACGCGCGCGTGTTGCCGGCCTCGCTGCCCAGGAACCCGCGCAAAATCGGCTCCCGGTCAAAAACGGGCAGATTCTCGCCGGCGTGGGGATCGATGAGCTGCACGAGGCGTTCTTTGTCCTTATTGGGCACGATGCGGCCCGCGCCCTGCACCCGCTGCAGCGCTTCGGGCGCCACCGTCGCGTAGCATCCCGTGAGCAGAATCTCAGCCGCCTGGTTATCGCGGTGGAAGCGCCGCGTGCGATTGCGCGCCGTGCGCGTGGCCGAGCGGGTCACGGCGCAGGTGTTCAGAATGACTTTGTCAGCCTGCGCGGCGTCGTCCACGATCTCGTGGCCCGCCGCCAGCAGTTGCCGGGCCATGGTTTCGATTTCGCTCTGGTTCAGGCGACAACCGATGCTGTCGAGAAACACCTTCATACTATCAACCCTTACGCTGCACCAGGTAGAGACGACCCCACTCCCGGGCCACGGTCACCGAGTAGCCGCCGCGGATTTCCAGGTCGGGGAAGTTGCGGATCACATCTTTGAACAGTTCATACTCGCGCGTCAGGATAACGGCCAGCCCGCCGTCACGCAAAACGCGCTGCAGCTCGCCCAGCCAGCGGGCGTAGCGGCCTGCCGCCTGGCCATCGACCACCGGCGCGAAACGGGTGGCCACTTTGGTTACACTGCCGCCGGCGAGAGGCAGTGCGCCCGCGTCCCAGTGTAGCACGGGCGCGCGCACGTCGGGATCCGCCGCCAAACCGGCCACGTCCTGCGGCAGGGCGCTGCCGCCGAAGACCAGGTGAGCCGGAAACCTCAGCCGGTCTGCCAGCAGCGCGCCATTTTCGCAGTGGGGGTCCAGAAACACGTCGCCGTCGCCGGGCTCGGTGAGCAGAACCATGGCCGCAGCCAGAGAGTCGGGAATGAGGCTGAGCCCTGCGCGCCGGCCGGCCACACGCCTGCGCGGCGGCGGCACATAGAGGCCAATCAGGATGGAAGAGCCGAAAACGTTGGCCCAGATCTCCACGTCGGCGTCTTTTTGCACGCGCTGCCATTCAGGATAGAGTGCGTCGATGCCCTGGATCACGGCCTGGCGAAATTGGGTGCGGTCGTATTCGTGACGACCGTACTTCTTGCCTATCAGGCGGTAGGTCGCTATCTGGCGGCGGTGATGGCGGCTGAGGGCGTTGACCGCGCGGCCAAAATCGCCCCGGCTGACCATCTGCTCGCGCAACTGGCGCAGGTCGCGATAGCCGCGGGAGATTTTGGCCATGTGTGCGCCTACCAGGAAGGCAGACTCGATGGTGCGCAGATCATATAGTTCGGGGAGCGTGCCGCTGTGCTGGAAAAGAACGACGCCGCGCTCATCTCTGGCGAACAAGAAGTCGCCGAAGCCCGCCTGGGGGAACCGATCGCGGATCTCTATCCAGGCGACTTCTTCAATGCCGGGCACCGTCTCCACGTAACAGGGAAGGTCGCTATAGGTTTCTGCCATAGGTATCAGTTGTCTGAGTTATCTCCGTCAGCCTACCAGCGTCCGCTCACCTTCCATGGCGGTCGTCGCTGCGCGGGCGGAACCGCAGGCGAATGGGCGTGCCCGTGAAGGGCTCGAATTCGCGAATCTGGTTTTCCAGGTATCGCTGGTAGGTGAAGTGCACCCAGTCCGGTTTGTTGACAAAGAAAACGAACGTGGGCGGCACCGTCTCCGCCTGCGTGGCATAGTAGAATTTGACGCGCACACCGCCCTTCTGCGGCGGCGGGTGTTTCATTACCGCCTCGCGCATCAGCTTGTTGAGCTTGCTGGTGGGAATCCGTTTGTGGCGCGCTTCGTTGACCTCAATGGCCAGAGGTAGGATTTTGCTCACGCGCTGCCCGGTCTGCGCCGAAATGAAAAGGAGAGGCGCGTAGGGCAAAAACTTCATCTTTTGCCGCACGTGGGCCACGTACTCCGGCATACTGTGGGCGTCTTTGATCACCGCGTCCCACTTGTTGACCAGGATGACGACGCCCACTTCTTCGTCGGTAATCATGCCGCCAACGTGCATATCCTGGGCCGTAATGCCCATGGTGGCATCCAGGAGCAAGAGGGCCACGTCCGCTCTGTCCAGCGCCTTGATGGCGCGCAGGACGCTGTACTTTTCCACGCCGGGCTCAATCTTACCTCGCCGCCGGATGCCGGCTGTGTCGATCAGCGTCAACTCCTGCCCGTGCCAGCGGATCTGCGAGTCGATGGCGTCGCGCGTTGTGCCTGCCAGCGGGCTGACGATGGCCCGCTCCTGGCCCAAAAGCCGGTTCAGGAGTGTTGATTTGCCCACGTTTGGCTTGCCCAGCAGCGCGATCCTGATGGTATCCTCAGTTTCGTATTCCGGGGCGATGGGTGGAATCGCGCCCACCAATTCGTCGAGAAAATCGCCGACGTTGGTGCCATGCAGAGCAGACACCGGAACAACCTGGCCCAGGCCCAGCTCATAGAATTCGTAGGCGTCGTCCCACAGCTTAGTCGATTCCATCTTATTGGCGGCGACCAGCGTCGGTTTGTCGCTCTGGCGCAATATCTCGGCCACCTCGCGGTCGGCGCTGGTAACGCCGACCTGGCCATCGACGACCAGGACGACGACATCGGCGTCCTGGATGGCCACCCGCGCCTGGTGCACAATCGACTCCAGAAATTGGTGCGAATCTTGCGACAGCGGCTCCGTGGTCCAACCCGTCGTCAGTTCAATACCGCCTGTGTCCACCACGGTGAAGGCCACACCGGCCCACTCCGCGTCAGAATAAAGGCGGTCGCGCGTTGTGCCGGGCGTCTCGGACACCACGGCCATACGGCGCCCGACGATGCGGTTGAAGAGGGTCGATTTGCCCACGTTGGGACGGCCAACCAGGGCGACAAGTGCTTTTCGGCTCATATCTTTGTTTCTCGTCTAAACAGTACAATAGCTCCCGGCAACAGCGTCGCCGAGCCGGCCATAAACAGGAGTAGAAGGCCCAGATCGACGCCGGCGGAAGGTTGGCCGGGTGGGCGACGGGTAGCATTGGGGGCCGTGGATTCCGTTGGCGTCAGTTCCTCCGTGGTGGTTATCACATCGGTAATCACGACTGTCAGTTGGGGCGGCTGGATGGAGCGCACTTCCACGTCGCTGACAAAGACGTCGGCGTCCGGTTCCAGGCGATAGGTGCCCACGTCCAGGTCGAACAGATCGAGCGTGACGCGGACGTCATCGTCAACCAGAGAGTCCAGCTTATCCAGGGGGCCGAACAGAAAGACGCGCACTTCTTCGACGTCCAGCGTCATCGTCAGCCCTTCGGCCAGCGCGCGGACTTCCGGCGCTTTACGCACCACAGAGCTGGTGAGGATCGGTTCAATCTCTATCTCCACCAGAATGGGCTGCACCTCATCCACAGAGATGCCCTCCGGCAGAGCCAGGGTAACGGGGATGGTCAGCGTCTCCTTCAACCCTGTAATATCAATGGGTTCTGTGCGCACGCGCCGCAACGCATCCAGCTGGTCCGGCTGCCCGGTGACCAACACGCTATCCGGCTCCACGCGCACGTCCAGCAGACGGTATCCCTGGGCCGGGTCGCCCTCCCAATCGACGATAATGGGCTTGGCGGCAAATCCGGCTAACTGGTTTACAGGCACGGTGACCACCACTTCTTCGTTGCCCAGCTCAAGTGCGTTGATACTGCTGATGTTACCCTGGCGGTCATAGAAAACGGGCCGCCGCGTGAGCACAACGTCCTGTTGCGGGCTATCGAGGAAGAGGGTCACGCGCGCCTCGGCCAGCGCCTCCACGCGAGAGGCAACACCGGTCACGGGAATGACCGCCGGATCGACGAAGGGCTGGCCCAGTTCGTAGCCGCGGGCAGCGTCACCGCGCAGTTCCACTTGCACAGGCACCTCGCGGTGCACAATGCGCTCCACAGTTACCGTGGCCCGTTCCGGAATCTGGAAGGCGATCTCGACGCTTTCTACGTTGTGGCGCACGGTAATGGGCACCGTCGCTTCACCGGAACTGACTCCGGAGAGATCCACTTCTGCCGTAAAATCCTCCGGGCGCAAGTCATTGAGGATGGACGTGGGCCCTTCGACCACAATTTCCACCGTGTTGGGCTCAATGACCACCGAGCTGTCGGCGGGGCGGCCGATGACCTCTACGGGCAATTGCAGCAGCGGCAACTGGCTGATGGGATCGTTGGCGCGCACGGCCAGACCCCAGATAAGGACGGCCATAATCAGGGCCAGTGACAACGTGGCGATATTGGCAGCCAGTGACTTCAGCAGGCGAATCATAAGCTAAGTAGCGTTTCAGGTAGATAGGTCCGTACCATTGTTCAGAAAAGCGTACAGAATGGCGTCCAGGCGCGCCGGATCTTGCCGGCGCAAAATGCGACCGTTGTGTGCGATGGCAATCTGTCCCGTTTCCTCCGAGACGACGACGGCTACAGCGTCGCTAACTTCGCTGATGCCCAACGCCGCGCGGTGGCGCAGGCCCATCTGTCGATCTGACAGGCTGCTGGTGGACAGGGGCATGACGCAGGCGGCGGCAACCAGCCGCTCGCCGCGCACGATGACCGCGCCATCGTGCAGCTCCGTGCTCTTATTGAAGATAGTCAGCAGCAGCTCCGGAGACGGTTCGGCGTCCAACGGAATGCCCGTATCGACGTACTCCTGCAGGCCCGTGTCCTGTTCGAAGACGACCAACGCGCCGTGCCGCCGTTGCGAAAGGCGCAGCACCGCGCGGGCCAGAGAAACGACCGCCAGGTTTTCGCGGCTGCGGCGGAAGAGGCGCGTGAAACGCCCTGTGCGACCCAACTGCTCCAGAGCCCGGCGCAGTTCCGGCTGGAAGATAATGGGGAAGGCTACCAGCAGCGCGGGCAGGATATTGCGAACCAGCCAGCTAAAGGCCAACAGGTCGATGAAAATGGAAAGGCCAAGAAAGAACAGGGCCACGACAAGCAGACCGCGCAGCAGGGAAACGGCCCGCGTGCCGCGAATGAGCACCAGCAACCCGTAGATGATTACGGTTACCAGTAAAATATCGACGACGTCTGCAAAGCGCAGTCTGTCCAGAAAATACTCGATCGGTACTGTCATAACTGTCGTGTCTGGACAATGATTTTTCTATAATCCCCATTTATAACATTGATTCCCACCGGCGCGCATGCAAATGGGGGCATCTGTGGGAATTGGCGGCCAAAGATGAGAATCCGACAAGTAGCGCGTTCAGGGGGCAGGCAAAGTCCCGTTTAGAGGCTCCTCATTTGCTTCAAAAGCTGCCGGTAACTGGCGACATTGGGCGGATCCAGTTGGATGATCTGCTCGATGGCGGCAATCGCCTCTTGCGTCTGGCCTTTCTCCAACAAAGCTTCGCCGAGGTCGTCCAGCAACTGGATCGCCTGATCTTGCCGCTTTTGTGCCAGGTACAGGCGCACCAGGCGCTGCACAAGGCCGGTCTCCGCCGGGTGTCTCCGCACCATATCCTTGAGAATACCGGTCACTTTGGCGCCCCGACCGGATGATACCAGTTGTTTCAGATATTGGTCCAGCTCGCGCAGCGCATACGCCGGCTGGCCTAATTTGAAATAGAGGTCCACCAGCGTCATTGCCGTGCGCTCGTCGGTGGGGTCCTCGCGGCGCAACTCGGTGTAGGCGGAGAGCGCGCGCTTCCAATCAAAGCGTTGCATGTCGATGTCGGCGATGCGCCGCAATATGGTGGCGCGCCACTTCTTGTCGGCGCTGCCGCGCGGCGCCAATCGCAACGCTTCCTGGTACGTTTCTCGCGCCTTGTCCACCTGGGCCAGTTGATAGCACGCTTCACCCAGCGCCAGGTAATGTTCCAGTGATTTGTCGATGTGACCGTGGCGTTTCAGCATGTCGATGACACGCGCCCGGATAGACACATCCAGCGGCGACAGCTCCACCACGCGCTCGTACATACTGATGGCGTTGTTGATGTCGCCGCGCACGCGGAAGGTGTCGCCCACGGCGGTAAATTTGCTCAGGGCGGCCTGCATACGCTCCTGGCGAGCCAGCAACTCGCCGAGCTGAATGTGGGCCGGCAGATAGTCGGGCGAGTAGGCGATGGCGCGAAAAACTTCTTCCACAGCCGTGTCCAGCATCTGCCGCCGCGCATATTCCTGGCTCAGATAAAGCGACTCCAGCACCTTGGCCGAACCGGCAGTGAGAATGTCGCCCAGGATCATCATGCGATCGCCCGAGAGGGCATTCAACCGCGCCCGCGCGTCCTTTACTTTGTCCTCCCATCCCTTGTGGCTCAAGAATTCGACCAGCGCGTTGGAAAACTCTGTCGCCTTTTCCGGCTCGCCTCTGGTGACCAGACTGTCGGCCAGATTCTCGTAGAGCTCGATGAGCCGGTCGGCCTGCTCGTGCTGCACCGTGTCCAGATCGACAATCTTAAGCACGGTGACGAAATGTTCCACCGCTTTGTCAATCTGCCCCCGCGCGCGATACGACTCGCCCAGGGCAAAGTGGCTGCCGAGACGGTACTCCTGGTCCTGCACAGAGATCTCGAATTCCTGGATGGCGTCTTCAAAACGCAATTTGTCCTGGTAGAGCAGACCGAGGTTGAAGTGAGCGGCGGCGTTATTCACGCCGGCCTCAATCGCCTTCCTATAGGCGCTGATCGCTTCGTTGGTCCGCCCACGAGTCTGGTAATCCAGCGCCTGGCTGATAAGCGCGTCGCGCTCCATTTTGCCCAGCACCAGGCCGTCCCGGTCGTCCTGCGCCTCATCCTCTTCGGCAAATAATTGCTCCGCCAGTTGCTCCAAGGCCATGCGTCGCGCATTCTGCACGGGGCTGGCGGCCTCCGGCGAGCCAGGGCCGTCCCACGCTTCGTCCTCGTCGTCGTAGCTGTCGGTCACCCCTTCCACAGCAGCGAACAGGTCGCCATCCAGTTGCTCGACCGGCTTTTCGTGCTGTTGTTCGAAAATTTTCTCGCCGTGCTGGATCAGCTCAATGGCTGTGAGGATGTCGCGGTTACGGGGATCCAGATTTAGCGCAGCGCGGCACGTCTGCAGGGCCTTTTCGCTATCGCCCTGTGCCTGGAAGAGGCGCGCAATGGCCAGATATTCGCGAATGGCGGCCCGCACCTGGCCTTGCTTAGTGTGATAGCGGGCCAGACGCTGGTGCGCGCCGAGCAGATTGGGCGCCAGACGCGAGGCGCGGTGCCAGTTATCTACCGCCTGATCCAGCGCTCCTTTGCGCAGTTGAATTTCGCCAATGGCCATGTAAGTCTGCCCCGCGTCCCCCAGTTGGCCCAACCGCTCCTGCACGTCGGCCACCTGCCGCAGATAAATAACGTCACCCTGCGAATAGCGCGCGGCCTTCTTGTAGTTCTCCAGCGCCTGGTCTAGCCGGCCCAGTTCAAAGCAGGCCATGCCTATCCCGGCATAGGGCGCGGGCTCTTCGGGAAACTCCTCCAGGGCCTGTTCGAACTCCTGGACGGCCTCTTCCCAACGTTGATCCCAGCTATAAGAGTGACCGCGACTCAGTGCTTCTTCGTAGCGAGCGCGATTATGAGCCACCTGGAACCTCCCGCAAGCGTTGGATCATCTCATTCACCAGCCGGCCGCCACACAGTGGTTGCGTTCACGCCAGCAGATCGTACAGAATCGCCTTCTGCGCGTGCATCCGATTCTCCGCCTGTTGGAAAAGCACCGACTGTGGTCCGTCGGCCACGGCGTCCGTAATCTCCTCGCCGCGGTGCGCAGGCAGGCAGTGCATGACGATGGCGTCCGGGGCGGCGCGGCGCACCAGCACTTCATTGATCTGATAGGGGGGGAACACCCTCAGGCGTTGCGCCGTTTCCTCCTCCTGCCCCATGCTGGTCCAGACGTCGGTGTAGATGACGTCGGCGCCCTGGACCGCCTTAGCCGGGTCCTCACCCATGGTGATCGTCTGCGCCTCGGAGATGCGCATCGTCTGCGCCAGACGCTCGTCCTCGGCAGAGAGCGTGTAGCCGGCGGGAGAGGCAATGGCGAAATTGGCGCCGGTCTTCATACACCCGAAAAGCAGAGAGCGGGCCACGTTGTTGCCGTCGCCCACATAGGCCACTGTCAGCCCTTCCAATCTTCCTTTCTGCTCGCGGATGGTGAAAAGGTCCGCCAGCGCCTGGGCGGGGTGATTGTAATCGGAGAGGCCGTTAATCACCGGCGCCGAGCTGTATTCGGCCAGTTGCACGATATGATCATGCGAGAAGACGCGGGCCATAATGGCGTCCACGTAGCTGGAGAGCACGCGGGCCACATCGGGCACGCTCTCGCGGCTGCCGAGTTTGATCTCGCCCGGAGACAGGTAGAAGGCATAACCGCCGAGGTGCACCATAGCCATCTCGAAGGAGACGCGCGTGCGCAGCGACGGTTTCATAAACACCAGCGCCAGGCTCTTGCCACGCAGCGCCGGTTCGTTGCCGCCGTCGCGCCACTCTTCTTTTAGCCTGAATCCCAGGTCTAGCAGGTTTTGGATTTTTTCGGGTGTTAAATCGGCGAGGCTGATAAAGTGTTCCATTGGCTGTACCAGTTATGTGTCCTCCTGAAAGTTGTGCGTATGGCCCGTGCATGCAAGGGGGCCCATATATACATGGGGCAGGAGAGCGCAAGGTGATTGCGTGAGTCGTGCGTCTCCTGTGTCCGGGTCGAGTATACCACAGGAGTAATTCAAAAAGAAATGGGCTGAGGGTCCGGACAGCGGTACTTTTGGACCAGAGAAAGGTCGCCTTTACATTTGCCTCTATTTCTTCTTATGGTAAGATAATCCCCATTAATTGGGGATGTCACCGAGTTATGTTGTGATAGTGGGATACCTGAGTAGGGGCAAACGAAGAGGTAGGTGACAAATGGATAACGTCAATCGCTCGGTTCTGGTCGGACTCGGTGCCTTCATCATCGGCTTTTTCATTGGGTTAGTCATCTTTGGCTGGGGACTGACGCCGGTAGAGTGGACCGGCGGCGGTCCACAACACCTCTCGGAAACCGATCAGGAACTCTATCTGATTACGCTGGCCAGACTCTACTCCGTCGACAACAACCAGGAACATGTACAGCAGGCGTTGGGCCGTTGGGATGGCGCCGCGCCGGCTGTGTGCCAGTTGGCTGCCGACACAGCCGCGGTCAACCCGCCTGAAGCACAACGCCTGGAAGCGATGGCGGCGGCGCTGAACCCTCAGGGCTGCGCAGGGATCGCCGCCGGCGCAGAAGCCGAGGAGGAAGGCGGCCTGGGTGGCCTTCTGATCGTCTTGCTACTCATTGTGTTGTTCGTCGTTCTACTCGGTGTGATTCTCTTTGTGCTGCGGCGGCCGGGCGCAGAGCGCGGGCAGACGTATAGCGCCTACCCCGAGGAGATGGCCACGACGCAGGCTGTGGGACTGGAAGACGACGCGGACGTCTCAGCAACTCCTATCGCCCGCTTCCAGACCACATACGCGCGAGGCCATGACACCTACGACGACTCCTTCAGCATCGAGAACGCGCAGGGAGACTTCCTGGGCGAGTGTGGCGTAGGCATTTCGGAATCGATCGGCATGGATTCGCCTAAGAACGTCACCGCCTTCGAGGTGTGGCTGTTTGACAAGAATGACATTCGCACCGTGACCAAGGTCGTGATGAGCGATCACGCTTTCTTTGACGAAGCGCTGAAGGCCAAGCTGGCGCCAAAGGGAGAGCCAATCCTGGCGCGCGAGGGCGAGACGATTGTACTGGAGACGGCGACGTTAATTATCAACGCCGAAATTACGGATATGGGGTACGGTACAGGCTCGCTGCCCCCCAAGAGCTTCTTTGAACGCTTCACGGTGGAGCTATCGGCGTGGGCCAAAGAGGGCGACTTTGAAGAGCCCGACATTCAGGGCCACATCGACGAGATGCTCGACTTCTAATCTAATACACGCTCTGTAAATCGGAGAAATCGGATGTCTTTGTGCTGGACTGGAGTCACAGACGCTTCCTGAAAGACATCCGATTTCTTATTGCCAGAAGGAAGCCCCCGGCGACACTGAGAGGTCACCGGGGGCTTTTTATTTATGCCTTGCGATACGGATCGAACAGCTTCTCCCACTCATCCAGCGCGTAGCGGTCGGTCATGCCCGCGATGTAATCGCAGACCACGCGCTCCCGGGGCAGAGTATCCAACCGCCGCTGGGTCTTTTCCGGCAGCATCATCGGCTCCTGCACGTAGAGCTGGAACAGTTCCGACACAAAGCGCTCGGCCTTGACCTGCATGCGAATCAGGCGCGAGTGGCGGTACATATTCTCGTAGAGGAAATCCTTCAGTTCGCGCACCTTGCGCGCCATCTCCGGCGAGTAGCTGACGATATTGCGGTCAAAGAGCTGTACGGCCTCGGGGGAGTCGATGCCATTCTCGTCCAGCGTCTGTGATGTGGTATTGACCACGTCCATCACGAAGGCACCGATCAGCTCGCGCACCACCTCTCGCCGCACCAGCTCTGTGAAGGGTTGCCCATTCCAGCCAATTTCCTCTTTGAAGTCGCGCCAGATCTCCAGCTCCTCCAGCTCGTCCGGTGTGAAGAGGTTAGCGCGCAGGCCATCATCAAGGTCATGTGCATTGTAAGCCATTTCATCGGCGAAGTTGGCGATCTGCGCCTCCAGCGACGCGCGGCGGTCCGGCTCGTAATCGGTGGCGTCGCTCTTGTCATACTCCGTCTCGTGCTTGATCATCCCTTCGCGCGTTTCGTAGGTCAGGTTCAGACCGCGGAAATTATCGTAACGGTGCTCGAGCTCAGTCACCACACGATAGCTTTGTGTATTGTGGTTGAAGCCCCCGTGGCCCTGCATCATGGCATTGAGCGCGTCTTCACCGGCGTGGCCAAACGGTGGGTGGCCCAGGTCGTGGGCCAGGCAGATGGCCTCGGTGAGGTCTACGTTGACGCCAAGACCGCGGGCCAGAGAGCGTCCTAACTGGGACACTTCGATGGTGTGCGTCAGGCGCGTGCGATAGTGGTCGCCTTCGTAAAAGACGAACACCTGTGTCTTATACTCCAGCCGCCGAAACGCCGTCGTATGAATGATGCGATCACGGTCGCGCTGAAACGCAGTGCGTGACTTCGATTCCGCTTCAGGGTGGGCGCGCCCACGCGAATCTACGCTCTTCAGAGCGTAAGGCGCCAACGTCTGGCGTTCAATTTTTTCCAGTTGTTCGCGTAAGAATTTCATGGGCTTCTCCTCTTATCTTGAGGCCAGCACCGCTCCCGCCATTGTCCGTGGCACGCTGTGGCGGCGATGGTCACTTCTGGCTACTGCATCTCTTACGGTACCGAGTATAATTAAGATTACGTATTATGTATAATAAAGGGCGAGGGCTATCGCTGACGGTCGAGCAGCAACAGCCATTATTCTACAGCAACGTTAGCAACCTGTTATAGACGAGGTCATGTCATGCAAAACCGACTGGTGTTCTTCCTCATCGTCATCGCCGTCATACTGGCCATTGCCGGTTTTCTGCTCGTTTCGTTCCTGACCCGCGGCCCGGCGGAACGGGCCGACGTTCCCGAGGAACAACCCATGCTCGATGGCGAGACGCTGCCGGAAAGCATCGTTCCCGATGGGATTGCGGTGCAGGTTGATAATACAACCGTCTTTCTGAACCCCGCCGCCGAGCGCACCGTCACGTTGCAGACCGAGGAGCAGATACAACAACCCACGCCGCAGCCGCTGGAGCCCACACCGGAACCGACGGTAGAAATTATCACGCCTACCGAGCCGCCTGCGGCGACAGTCGCGCCGGCTCCCGCCGCCGCAGCCGGGCAGTCGGTCACCTTCATTGACTACGTCGTGCAGCAGGGCGACACCCTGTACCGCATCACCGAAAAACACACGACTTCCATTGAACTGATGTCCGTGCACGGCATCTCCTCCGAAGATATTGTACCGGGCAACACGCTGCGCCTGCCGGTGGCCAATCCCGGCTACTGCCCGGCGGGCAGCCGCACCTACGTCGTGCGCCCCGGCGACAACGTCTTCCGCATCGCCAGGCAGTACAACACGACGACGCAGGCCATAGCCAGCGCCAACAACCTGGGCCCGGACTTCCGCATCAATATCGCTCAAGTACTCTGCATCCCGTAATTTATTTTCGCATCACAGACAACTATGACTCTCAAATTTTCCCACACCCGCTGGCTGGTTGTTATTCTCTTGCTCGCCCTCTTCTTACGAGTAGCCAATCTGGGTGGTAAGAGTTTCTGGTTGGATGAGGCCTTCAGCGTGACCCGCGCCAGCCCCTCCCTGGAACGGGTGGACAGCAATAATCCCCCTCTCTACTACACGTCACTTTACTACTGGACCGAGGCCTTCGGCGCGGACGAAGCGACCGCGCGCCTGCCGTCGGCGCTTATTTCTACGGTTAACGTGGCCCTCCTTTACCTGTTGGCGCGGCAGCTCTTCACGCGTGAGGTGGCGTTGCTGGCTGCCGGGCTGCTGGCGGTATCGCCGCTGAACCTATGGTATGCACAGGAAGCACGCCTGTACACGTCGATCGTGTTCGTGGCATTACTGATGTCCCTGGGGCTGGCCTGGCGCCCATGGGCGGGATTTCTGCTCTACTTTGTTGGGCTCAGTGTGGGTCTCTACGTGGGCTACCTAGTCTTTCCACTGTGGGTTGGCATCAGCGTGCTGTGGCTGGTGCTGTGGTGGCAACGGGATCGCGGACCGCTGGCGCCGCTACTGTGGGTCGCTGCCTCCGGCGCGGCGTGGTGGCTCTACCGTCCCTGGCTGCCCCATTTCGAAGCGTGGCTGCAGGGCTCTCTGCTCCGGCACTGGATGTTCGAGCCCGTCCGCACACTGCTAGGCCTGGAAGCCTTCGCCACCTGGCACTTTTTGCTGGCTCTGGTCCTGGCTGCCGCGGGGTTGCTGGCGCTGACTGTCGCGGGGCCCGCTGTCCTGCGCCAACAGCGCTGGCGGCTGGCAATCACCCTCCCGGCGCTGGTGGGCTTTGTCGTCGTTGTGCTCACGATGCTCGTCCCACGCCTTTACGGCCTGAAACGGGTGCTGGTGACGGGCTGGCCATTTGTGATTCTGGCGCTGGCCTGGCTCGTGTGGCAGATGGAGCGCTGGCGACGTCCGGCGCTGAGCACCCTGCTGGGCCTTTCTCTTGTCGTCAGCCTGGCCACGTTATTCCTGGCGCCCAAGGATGATTGGCGTAGCGCGTCGGCTTACCTCCAGCGACAGCTGGACGAGAACGATGTGGTGTGGGTGGATCCGCGCTGGAACACCATCCCCCTCGAATACTACGGTCTCGTGGCGCAGGTGGAATCGGAGAGCACGGCGGAACTGCCCGAGCTGGCTGCGACCCACGACGAAATCTGGATCGTGGCCGAGCGTTTTCCCGGTGATCCCGTACCTTCGTCACCCAGCGAGCGCTGGTTGAACGCCAACTGGCAGTTAATGGAAACGGAGTCATTTTACCGGCTGGAAGTGCGCCGCTATGCGCCAGAAATGACCGGGGCTGCGGGCCCATAGGACAAATTTCAAAATTGGGACGACTGTCATATAATGTTAACTGTCACGCTTGTGAGCCGCGATCGGCTACGGGCAATCCGGGGAGTTGGCGTTTTCAGTTCACAATCCAACTTTTCACTCATAGTGAGGAGCATCATGACCAAGAAGACAATCGAAGATATCGATGTTCAGGGCAAGAAGGTTTTGGTTCGCGTCGATTTCAACGTTCCACTGAGCGGAGATGACGTGGATGAAGGTATCGTAGTCACAGATGATACGCGCATCCGCGCCGCGCTACCGACCATCAACTACCTTCTGCAGCACGGCGCGGCGCTGATTCTGGCCTCTCACCTGGGCCGGCCCAAATCGGCCGAGGATCGCCATCTGGCCATGGATCCCGTGGCCGCGCGCCTGGGCGAGCTGGTAGAGGCGCCGGTGAAAAAGGCAGACGCCGTCGTGGGGCCGGAAGTGAGGGAAGCTGTGGCCCAGTTGCAGCCGGGCGAGGTGCTGCTGCTGGAGAATACCCGCTTTGAAGCAGGCGAGAAGAAAAACGATGCGCAGCTCTCGCAACAACTGGCCGGCCTGGCCGACGTCTATGTAAATGACGCCTTTGGCTCTGCGCACCGCGCCCACGCCAGCACAGAAGGCGCAGCGCAGTCCATGCGCCAGCAGGGCAAACCGGCCGTGGCCGGCTACCTGCTGCAAAAGGAAATCGACGCGCTGGGCCAGGCGGCCCACGATCCGCCACACCCCTACGTGGCCATCATGGGCGGCGCCAAGATTTCGGACAAGATCAAGCTCATCGAAAATCTGCTGCAGAAAGCAGACAAGATCTTGATCGGCGGCGGCATGGCCAACACCTTCCTGGCAGCCAAAGGGCACGAGATGGGCCAGTCGCTGGTGGAGGAAGACGCTATCGAAGAAGCCGAGCGCCTGCTGCGCACGGCGCGAACGCGGCTGGTACTGCCCGTGGACCTGGTGGTCGTGGACGAGATCTCGGCCGACGCCGAGGTACAGGTGCTCCCCGTCGAAGATATTCCGGAATCCAAGATCGCCGTGGATGTGGGCCCAGACACTGTGGAGCAATTCCAACGCGCCCTGCAAGACGCCGCGTTGGTGGTCTGGAACGGGCCGATGGGCATTTTCGAGATCGACAAGTTCGCCAAAGGCACCGATCGTTTGGCCGAGATTCTGGCAGAGATGGCCGACAGCGGCACGCAGGTGGTGATCGGCGGCGGCGATTCGGCAGCCGCTGTGCGCAAGGCGGGCGTTGTGGAAAGAATGACGCACGTCAGCACCGGCGGCGGCGCCAGCCTGGAATTACTCCAGGGTGAAGAACTGCCGGGTGTCGCTGTGCTCGAAGACCGCTAGACTATGAGTGTCGGCCAGCCTACCTGGGTACTCGCCTCGGACATCGACAACACACTGACGGGCGCTCGGGCGGCGCTGCGGGCATTGGTCACAGAGCTGGCTGCCCTGCGCCGCGCGGGAAAATTGTTTCTGGCTTTGTCTACAGGGCGCCGGCTGGGACAAGTGCTCGCCGGCGTGGACGAGGAAGATCTGCCCCAGAGTGACGCTGTCATCTCACAGGTAGGCACGGAGATTTATCTGCCTCCTTTTAAGGAATCGATGGCGCCGCTGCCGGCGTGGGAGCGGCGCCTGAGGCGCTCGTTTTCGCGGCAGCAGGCCCTCACCTTCCTCCAGGGCATCGACGGACTGCAAATGCAGCCAGAGATGTATAACACCCCCCTGAAAGTGAGCGCCTTTCTGGATCAGGCGCCCCGTCCGGAAGCGGCAGTGAAGGCTATCAGGCAACGCATCAAAGAAGCGGGCGCCGCCGGTAGCTACCAGGTCATCTGGTCCAGCGGCCGAGATCTAGATATCATCCCCGCCGCAGCCGGCAAGGGCAACGCCATTCGCTTTCTACTCGATCATCTGCAACTGGAGCCACAGATGGTCATTGTCGCCGGCGACAGCGGCAACGACCGCTCTATGTTTGAAATGTTCGAACACGGTATCATCGTGGCCAACGCCCAGCCGGAGTTAAGGGCATTGCGCCAGAATGGCCGCTCGACCCATTACATGGCGCGCAGGCCCAGCGCAGCCGGCGTCCGCGAAGGGTTGCGCCACTTCGGCGTGCTCGACTCATAACCAACAACATGTTCCTTTATTCCCACAAAAAGAGTAAGTAGTGTATGACCTTCCTTTCCACCTTTGACCAGCGCCGCCTGCTGGTCGTCGATCTGGACGGCATTCTGATCAACGGCCACGAAAAAGGGCAGCAGGCGCTCAACGCTGCCCTGCGCGCCGTGCGCGACAGCCTGATTTTGACTTACGTTGCGGGCCGCACGCTGGCCGATCAGCGCCAGATGATCGACGACAACAACTTGCTGCTGCCCGATTACGTGGTCTCCGATGCGGGCACGCAGATCCACCGCATGCCGGGCGAGCGCCCCGTGGACGATTGGCAGCGCTACATCGAAGCCGGATTTGACCGCGCCGAACTGGTGGCCTTCATGGCCGAACAGTTTCCCGATCTGGAACTGCAACCGGAAGAGCAACAGTCGCCCCTTAAGGTCAGCTACCTGGCGCAGGAGCTGTCGCAACAGCAGCTGGAGTCGCTGCGACGCGCGCTGGCGCAGGCAGAGCTGCCGGTGAAGGTGCTCTACTCCCGCGACCTTTACCTGGATTTGATCCCCGATCGCGCCGGCATTGGCGCAGCGGTCAAGTTCCTGGTCGATTCGCTGGTCCTCTTTCCCAACCAGGTCTACGTCTGCGGCGACAGCGGCAACGACATCGACCTTTTCCAGTACGGGTTTCGCGGCATCGTCGTGGCCAACGCCAGCCACGAGCTGAAGCGCGCGGTGGAGCTGCGCGCCTATTTCAGCCACAGCAGCTATGCCGCCGGGTTGCTAGAAGGCCTGAAACATTACAACTTCTTCGCCACAGCGCCCACCGACCGTCGCGATCCGGCGCGGGAGGCGTTCGACCGCGCTCAGGAATCGCTGCGGCGCAACCTGACGCCCATGGGCTTTTCGGCAGCCGGCCTGGGGGACAATCCTCTGACGGAGGCGGAGTCCAACTATTTCGCCGTGTGGAGCCGCGATGGGATCAAGACCGGCCTGTGGAGCCTAGGCCTCAACGATCCTGACGTCACGGAGTGCTTTCGTCGCACGCTGCAGTTGCTGGCGGAACACCAGACAGAGCCGGGCCAGATACCAGCCAACGTGCACATCGATACCGGCGAGCCTGACTACAGTGGCATTGGCAACATCGCCTCCATCGACTCCGTCATCTGGTTCGTTATCGGCAGCTGTCGCTACGCGGCCTACACCAATGATCGCGCCTTTCTGGAATGGATTTTCCCCTACCTGAAGCGGGCCATGCGCTGGTTGCGCGCCCACGATTCCAACAACTGCGGGCTGATCGAGTTGCCCGAGTCATCGGACTGGATGGACCTTTTCCCCCGCTCCTACAACGTGCTCTACGCCGAGGTCCTCTGGTATCTGGCCTGCCGCGATTACAGCGACGTGGCGGCGGCGCTGGGCGAAGATCCTGGCGATTATCCGGTACTGACCGACGTGGTGCGCCGGCAGATCCTGCGCCGCTTTTGGCCCACGTCGCAACGAGCGGCGGAGACGCCGGCTTCCTTCGCCGAGAAGCAGTTTACCATCGGCAACGCCCAGTATTTGCTGGCGCAGATCAGCCCCTTCGACTTTTCCTGGCGTTGTGACGTTTACGCCAACCTGCTGGCTGCGCTCATGGGTCTGCTGGACGAGCGCAAGATGCAGCAGTTGTTCCATTTCCTGTGGGGCGTGGGCGTGAACGCGCCTTATCCCGTCACCTGCTTCTATCCCGCCGTGCAACCGGGCGCCAGCGACTGGAAGGATTACTCGGTAACCAACTTCCTGAACCTGCCCTACCATTATCACAATGGCGGCATCTGGCCCTTCATCGGTGGATTGTGGGTCCGTTTCCTGGCGCAGCTTGGCAAGCAGGAGCTGGCGCACCAGGAGCTGAACGCGCTGGCGGAGGCGTGTCGTGTGGGCATCTACGGCGAGTGGGAGTTCAATGAGTGGCTGCACGGCATGACCGGGCGGCCTATGGGCAAGGCGCACCAGGCGTGGACGTCGGCCAGTTACATCGCCGCCTACCAGGCGCTGAACAACGACTTTATTCCTCCGGACTTTGGCCCGCTGACCGAAGGCGCCTTCAAGCTACCTGTTAACGGCGAAGAGGATTAATCTGTCATGGCGCACTGGCGCCGGCTTTGAAGCGCATACGTTTTTTGTACACTCCACCTTTATGCTAGCCTGGGGGGTCCACCGGGCAGCTCGCCTCTGGCGGGAACAACCACAGGCGAGAGATAGTCAACGAGAGTGACAACAGGAGCAGAGTATGGTTAGCCAACCGGGAAGATTTACGAACTCGATTTTGATGCTGTCGCTACATGGATATGTATCTGCAGAGCCGGAGCTGGGCAAGCCTGACACCGGCGGTCAGGTCGTCTATGTACTGGAACTGGCCAAACGTTTCAGCCGTCTGGGCCGCCGCGTCGATCTGGTGACGCGGCAATTTGAAGACCAGCCGGAAGTGGAACAGGTCAACGAGAATTTTCGCATCTGGCGCATTCCCTTTGGCGGGCCTGACTTCATCCGCAAGGAGGACATGCACGACTACCTCGGTGATTTTGTCACCAACTTCCTGTCCGCGGCGCGCAACCGGGGCATCCAGTACGACGTCGTCTACTCGCACTATTGGGACGCGGGCTGGGGCGGGCAGAAGATCGCCGAAGAATTGACCATTCCCCACGTGCACACGCCCCATTCGCTGGGCTGGTGGAAGAAGGCCAATATGGGCGAGGATATGAACGAAGCGGAGATGGAAGAGAAATACCGCTTCGAGGAGCGTATCCGCACCGAGTTTCTCATCTACCAGACGTCAGACCACGTCATCGCCACCACCGAACCACAGACGGAGCTGCTGCAAGAGCATTACGACGTGCTGGAGCGCCACATTACGGTGATTCCGCCGGGCATGGACGAGAACCGTTTCTCGCCCACGCGGAAAGAAGAAAAGGAGCAATTGCGCGAGCAATATGGACTGCAGGAAAAGGACGTGCTGATCCTGGGCCGCATGGCGCAGAACAAGGGATACGATCTGGTTATGAAAGCGATGCCCACCGTCTTTGAAATGGTGCCGGACGCGCGGCTGGTGGCAGCCGTCGGCAGCGAGGATTCGGAACAGGACGAGGAGGGCGTGGACGACCTGAAAGCGTTGAGCGAGGAACTGGGCATCGCCGACCGGATCAAGTGGGTCAAATACGTACCGGACGAGGACCTGCCCAACTACTATCGGGCCGCGTCGGTCTTCGCCCTGCCTTCCCGCTATGAACCGTTTGGCATGGTGGCCATCGAAGCCATGGCCTGTGGCACACCGACGGTGATCACCGTGCACGGTGGTCTCTTTGACCTGGTCGAATTTGGCCAGCAGGCGCTCTACGCCGACCCCTTCCGTCCGCTGGAGTTCGGGACCATGCTGGCGATGCCCCTCATGCACCCGCGCCTCTCGCAAGAACTTTCGGTGGAGGGCGCTCGCTTCGCGCGCCGCAACTTTGGTTGGACGGGCATCGCCAAACGAATCCTGGGCATTTTCGATGCGGTGCAGCAAACGGGCGCCCCGGGGTCCTGACGGAGAAGCAGGCCGGCTCCTCCCGGAAGGGCCTGATGGGCCAGCGTCCGGGAAACGATAACAGAAAAACGGCGGCCACCAGTCGCCAGCAGGAAAAAAGCAACGGAGAACAACATGGATGTAAGGCTGGATAACCAGGTGGCCATCGTCACGGGCGCCGGTCAGGGAGGCGGAGCAGCCATCGCACAGACGTTGGCCGCCGCCGGCGCGCGTGTGGCCATTAACGACATCAACCCCGATCGCGCCCAACGCGTGGCCCAGACGATTGAGAACAGCGGCGGCGAGGCGCTGGCCATCCAGGCCGACGTTGCCAACAAGTTCCAGTGCGTCAAACTGGTGGAGGGCGCCCGGGCGGAGTGGGGCCGCCTGGATATCCTGGTCAACTACGCTCACGTAGCGCCCACGTCCAGCATCCTCAAGCTGGACGAGTGGGATTGGACGCGCTGTCTGGACGTGAACATGAAAGGGGTCTTCTTCATGAGCCAGCTCTGCGGCCGGGTCATGAACGACAGGCAAGAGGGCGGGGCCATCGTCAACGTGGTTTCTACGGCAGGAGTCTCAGTTCCCCGGCCACAGCAGGCGGCCTTCTGCGCCAGCCAGGCGGCCATCGTAGGTTTCGCACGAGAGTGCGCCAGAGAGTACGCAGAATACGGCATCAGCGTGGGCACCGTGATCCATGGCGACTCTGAGGCCGCCGCAGTCGCCGAGGCTGTATTATTTCTATGCGCGGGAGAGCCGGGCCAGGGGGACCCCCATGGGCGGATGGTCACTATCGACGGCGGCCCGATCATGCAGT
>DATHSI010000318.1:0-4801 GCA_035464315.1 Candidatus Sulfomarinibacteraceae bacterium | reverse complement strand
CATCACCATTCAGCCCCTGACCGACGACGATCGCGAATGGACGGCGCAGTTCATCCGCGTCCGCTGGGGCGCCAGCGCCGTCGTGGCCCATGGCAACGTCTACCACCCACATACCTTACCCGGCTTCGTAGCGCGCATAGCCGGCGATAATGCCGGCTCACCTTCCTCAGAAGAGACAGACGACGTCGTCGTAGGACTGCTCACCTATTGGGTCGCAGATAACCAGCTAGAAATCGTCACCATCGACAGCCTCCATGCCGGTCGTGGCATCGGCACGGCCCTCATCGAAGCGGCGAAGCACGAAGCGCAGAACCAGGACTGCCGCCGCCTGTGGCTCACCACCACCAACGACAACACGAACGCCCTGCGCTTCTACCAGAAACGCGGCTTCAGCCTCGTCGCCGTCCATCGCAACGCCGTCGAACGCTCACGCGCCCTTAAGCCCGAAATTCCCCTCGTCGGGCAGGATGGCATTCCGCTGCGCGATGAGATTGAGTTGGAGTATTTGTTGCCTTCGGCGTAATTACGCTAAGAAACTCCTCTTTTCAACGGCCTCGGCGTACTTCACGGTTAATCGCTTCTGCCGGGTCAAAACGGAAACAACAACGGCAACACCAACACCACCTCTACCAGCGCGATTAAAATGAGGGGGAGGCCGACGCGGGCGTAGTCGCCGAAGGTGTAATGCCCGGCGCCCATCACCAGGGTGTTGGTAGGCGAGGCGACGGGCGTGGCAAAGGCCATGGAGGCGGCGATGGCGATGGCCATGAGGAAGGCGTACGGTTGCACGCCCAACTGCGTGGCCGAGGCCACCGCCAGCGGGGCTATGATAACCGTCGTCGCCGTGTTGGAGATGACCTGCGTGAAGGCCGAGGTAAACAGAAAGAGGCCCGCCAACACTGCCAGGGGACCGATGACGCCCAGCGACTGCACCAGGCCCTGCGCCGCAAAGTCGACAACGCCCGCCTTTTCCAGCGCCGTGCTCAGGGGAATCATGCCTGCGATCAGGAACAGGCTGCGCCAGTCGATGAACTCGTAGGCTTCATCCATGGTCAGGCAGCCGGACAGCACCATGGCCAATCCTGCGACCATGGCGACCGCGGTTAACGAAGCAACGCCGGCAATCATGGCCGCGATCATGCCTGCCAGAATCAGCAGGGCCAGGTTGGCCTTTTCTTTACGAGGCGCTTCGATCATCGTCTCCGGCTGGCCGACCACGACGAAGTCGCGCCGCCTCTCTTTGAGCGCGGCGATCTGCTCCCAGGGTCCCTGTACCAGCAGGATGTCGCCAAAGGCCAGTTTCGTGCTGCTCAGGTCCAGCGCTTCATGCACGCCGGGACGCTGGATATTCAGCACCGTCAGCTTATACGTGGACCCAAAACGCTCGTCCGCCAGCGTCTTGCCCACCAGGCGCGAGCGACGGGGCAGCACGACCTCGGCCACGCCCACCTCGCGGTCGATGAGCGCCCGTTCATCCTTGGCTGCCGCCGGCTGCACACCCAGGTTCCAGTGCGCGGCGGCGTGGGCCACGTCGTCGGGATCGCCTTTGACGATTAGTACGTCGTCCAGCTGTACCACCGTGTCGCCGTTTGAGAGTTCGGCCGTTTCCTGAACCTGCCCGCCCATGGCCTGGCTCAGCGAGCGCGCAAACTGGAACGACGGTCGCGGCTCAGACGGGCGCAAGATCTGTAAGACCACCACGCTAAATTCGCGGCCCAGGTCCGTTTCGACGACGGTCTTGCCGATCATGTCCGAGCCGCGCCGCACGCGCAGGCGCAGCAGTTGATCCGGCAGGCGGTATTCTTCCACCAGTTCCTTAGGCGTGGGCAACCGTTGCGCGTCTACGTGCGGGCGACGATCGGGCAACAAGTGGCGACCGACCAGAGCCATAAAGAGGATGCCGCTCGCCGTTAAAATGATGCCCATGGGCGTGAAAGTGAAGAAACTAAACGGTTCATAACCCCCGGCTACCAGCGCGTCACGCACGATAATGTTCGGCGGCGTGCCGATCAACGTGCTGGCGCCGCCCAGCAGGGAACCGAAGGAGAGTGGGATCAGGAGGCGCGAGGGGCTGATATTAGCGTTCCTGGCGAGGACGATGGCTGCCGGGAGCAGGACGGCGACCGTGCCCGTGTCGCTCATCACGCCCGAAAGCAGGGCCACTGCTGCCATCAGCACCACGATCAGGCGACTCTCCCCGTGTCCGGCAATAGCCAGAATACGCCGCCCAATGGTGCCCGCCAGCCCGGTGTTCATCACACCCCCGCCGACGATAAACAGCGCGCCGATAGTGAGCACCGCCGTGCTGGAAAAACCGGCCAGCGCCTCTTCGGTCGTCAACAGGCCCGTGATCATCAGCGTCACCACCACGCCCAGGGCCACGACGTCCACGCGCAATTTCTCGCTGATGAACAGAACGACGGCGGCGACCAGGATCCCCACCGCCAGCCACATGTCAAGGGTCATAAACGGTTACCCCTCTACCTCGATGACAAACGGGGGTTATTATACCCTACACCCCCACGTTGACCTCGTCTCCAGCCCAAGTTATTGCCATCCCTATATATCAACAGACGAGATATATTGGTAGAGGAGCACGCACCGCAACATGTCGACTCTGTCGTCCATACCACCCGGTCACCAAGTGGTATAGCAACACAGATGGCTCTGAGTCTGGGTATTTTGGACCTACTCGCGCTCATTGGCCATGGTGTATGGGTGCTTTTCTCACCTGACGGCGGCACGTTCTACATGAGGAGCAAAGTCGCCGAACTGGACGGCGACGGACAACCCGACGCCGTCGTCCTCGGTTGCTGCGGGCGTCTCTTCACGCTTCGTAAGAACGACGACACCCCCAACTACTCCCAGGTGTGGCGCTACATGGGGGATGCACAAGACGTGACGCAAACATTATCGTGGCCGGTGTGGAAGCGCCCAACGGCGTTATCCGCGCCATTAACGCCGTCGTTTTGCCTTAAGCGCCATCATAAACTCTATAACTTGGCGCAGGACTACAAACAGCCTGGGGCAATTGGATTACCCCAGGCTGTTTTCTTGGTCAGTTGGTGTCGCTGCCCGGTTAATTGCGGTACGTTCTGTAAGGAATACAGGGCCGGAAGCCCATGAATATCAAGGACAATGGACGTCTAGACTGGAGCTGGGGCCGCCCCACAGGCAGCCCCAGCTACCACCCTTCCAAGCGTCAGGGCTTGGAAATCGTCACCGTCTGACCTGTGGTCGTGTAGGTCCACGTCACCGACTGGACGTTGTTGCGGATGCCGGTGCGCGTGAACGAGCAGGCGCCGCTGGCGTCGGTTGTGCAGCTGTTCGGTGAGCCGCCGATATTCCAGGCGCCGCTGATCGTGGTGTTGGGCGGACCGCCCGTCACCATGATGGTGGCCGACCAGGTTCCCCTGGCACCGGATGCCGATGAGCCGGTAAACGTGATCTCGCTGCTCGGCGGTTCCACGCTTACTGTCACGCTTGCCCCTGTCGAGCCACCCAGACCCGTGCAGGTTAGCGTGTAGGTCGTGTCCTCTGTTAGTGCGCCGGTCGATTCCGACCCGCTGGTATCCCGCGAGCCGCTCCAGCCGTCACTTGCCAGGCAGCTATCGGCATTCGTCGAGCTCCAGCTCAGCGTGCTGCTGTCACCTTCGACGATGCTTAGCGGATCGGCTGTTAGTGTCACCGTTGGCGCGGGCACTACCGTGACGGTTGCGCTCGCCTGAGCGGTGCCCCCGTCGCCGGTGCAGGTCAGCGTGTAGGTCGTAGTTTCTTCTGGGCTGACAGATTCCGAACCGCTGGTCGACTTGCTGCCATTCCAACCGCCGCTCGCTTCACAGCTTGAGGCGTCGGTTGAGGACCAGCTTAGTGTGCTGCTGCCACCTGAGGCGATGCTCGCAGGATCGGCCGTCAGCGTTACCGTCGGCACAGGCGCGCCACTGTTATTCACCGTGACTATCACCCCGGAGGATGTGGCTACCAGCCCACCACCACGGGCTACGGCTGCCAGCGTATAGTCGCCGTTGGCCAAGCCTGCGGTGTCCCAGTCGATTGTCCAGCCGTCGCTGCCATCCGTGTCCTCACCGATATAGCTGTCGTTTACAAAGAACTCAATCTTGTCCACCGTCACGGAGGTCTCGGGGGCCGCCCGGAATTCAACCATCCCGCTTACCTGGTCGCCCTCGTTGGGATCGACAACCCAGACGTTGAGGAAGTCGCCGGTGTCTACCAGATCGGTGTTGGTCACGTCGACGTTGGTGCCGAGCGTCACCACCTCATCGCCGACGACAACGTTGAGGCCCAGGTTGACCTTGCCCTTGAAGACGCCGGTGCCTCCTCGGAACTGGACGTCGGTGAACCGCATCCGGAAGAGGACGCCGTCGTCGGCGTTCTCGAACGAGTCCTCGTCGACCTCGCCGTCGGCCTCCTCGGGAGTGAAGAGGATGGCCCTTTGCAGCTCCGTGAACTCTCCGCTCCCGGAAATGGTCTTCCAGTGCACCGGCACGTAGATCCACTCACCCACCTCGTAGCCGAAGTCCTTCAGCGACGAGGTCCAGGCGATGGTGTTCGAGCCGGAGATCAGCTGGCTGTTGAACCCGTCGATCCCAATGTTGCCGACCGGAATCGTCCGCGAGTACTCCGAACCTCCCGCCGTGAGGGTCACCGTGTAGACGCCTGGTTGGGAGTAGGTGTGGGTCGGGTTTTGGGCATTGGACGTGTTTCCGTCGCCGAAGTCCCACGACCAGGTGCCAGCGCCACTGGAGTCGAGGAACGAGCAGGTAAGCAAGGTGCAGTTGGT
>DATHSI010000317.1:0-3592 GCA_035464315.1 Candidatus Sulfomarinibacteraceae bacterium | reverse complement strand
GATGGAGCCTTCGAGCTGGCCTTCAAAGAGTGTGGGGTTGAAGATCTTGCCGGCGTCGTGCGCGGCGACGACCTTTTCTACGAACCCTGTCTCCTCGTCCAGGATGACGAGCTGGGTAGCGTAACTGTAGGAGTAGTGGGTGTACACTTTGTCCGACAGGGAACCGGGCTTGGTCGTCCAATCCACGCGGAACTTACCTTCGTACTCGCGGCCTACCAGATCGTCCAACGAATGCGTCTTGAGGTCTTCTTTCAACGCCTTGCAGGCGTCGATGAGGGCGTTGCCCACCAGCGACGTAGCGCGGGAGGCGGTCGTCATGCCCGCGATCTGTTCGGCTACGGTGTCCACGCGGACTTCGACCAGATCGGGATCGAGGCCCGTTTCGTTACACACTACCTGGAGAGCCACGGTGTTCACACCCTGGCCCATCTCCGTCCAGCCGTGGTCCACGATGACCCTGTCGGGGGCGGCGATGGTGACCTTGGCCGAGGATTCATCGGGCATGCCGTTGCCGATGCCCGTGTTCTTCAGGCCACAGGCCAGGCCGGCAAAGCGGGCGTTGTAGAACTGGTCTTTGACGGCCAGAAGCGTCTCGCGCACGCCGGCGCCGGCTTCGATGACCTGTCCGGTGGCAGTCATGCAGCCGTCGGTGAGGGCGTTGTCGTAGCGGAACTGCCAGCGGTCGAATCCGCCTTTCTCGCATAGCTCGTCGATGAGGCTTTCCAGGCCGAACATGGCCTGGTTGACGCCGAACCCGCGCATGGCGCCGCAGGGGATGTTGTTGGTATAGACGGCCAGGGCCTCCACGTCGGTGACCGGCACGTGGTAGGCGCCGGTGGCGTGTCCGGCCGAGCGTTCGAGTACTTTCATGCCCACGGAGGCGTAGGCGCCGGTGTCGCCGACGAATTTGACCTTGACGAAGGTCAGTTTGCCCTCTTCGTCGCAGCCGATGGTGTAATCCATCCAGATGGGATGGCGCTTGGGGCTCATGCGAATCGATTCGTCGCGGGTGAGGCGCACCTTGACCGGGCGCTGCAACAGGTGGGCCGCCAGCGTGGCGTGGCTCTGTACGGACATATCTTCCTTGCCGCCAAAGCCGCCGCCGTTGGGTACCAGCTTCACACGTATTCTGTCTTTGGGCAGGCCCAGAATGCGCATAAGCTGCTCGCGGTCGTCGTAAATGCCCTGGCTCTGCGAGAGAAGCTCGACTCCTTCATCGGTGGGATAGGCGATTGCCGCCTCCGGCTCCATGTAGCCGTGTTCGATGCGCTGGGTCTGGAAAACGCCCTGAGCGGTGTAGGCGGAGTTGGCCATCGCCTCTTGCAGGTCGCCGCGGCTGGTGACGCTGCGCGATAGCAAGTTGCCGCCCTCGTGGACCTGTGGCGCGTCGGGCTCCAGTGCTTCGTGCGGGTCGGTTACGGGCTCCAGTACTTCGTAGTCTACCTCTATTATGGAGACCGCTTCACGCGCGCGGCTGTCGGTCTCGGCCACGACCAGGGCCAGCACGTCGCCGATGTAGCGCGTGATTTCGCCTTCTTCGACCATCACCGGCCAATCGTTCTTGATGAGCCCGATGTGGCGCTCGCCTGGGATATCCTGCGCTGTGAAGACGCGAATGACGCCGTCCAGCGCTTCAGCCTTACTGGCGTCGATTTTCAGCACTCTGGCACGCGGATGGTCGGTGAACTTCAGCGCGCCGAAGATGAGACCCTCCATGCGGATGTCGTCCACGTAGTTGTGCTGGCCTAGCACCAGTTGTTGCGCCTGATATTTTGGCTGGCGCGTGCCTACCCGACCGTTCCCTTTGGGTAAATCGATTTCCTCTTCTTTGCGGATGGCCTCGGAGGCGTATTCCACAGCGTCTACAATCTTCTTGTAGCCGGTGCAGCGGCAGAGATTGGGCGTCAGCGCCTTTTCTATCGCGGCGCGATCCGGCTCCGGATTCTTGCTAATGAGCACGTGGGACTGCATGACGATGCCCGGAATGCAGTAGCCACACTGCACGCCTCCCTTGGCAACGAAAGCGTTGGCAAAGACGCGCTGGCGGTACTCGCCCATCCCTTCAATTGTCGTCACCGAGCCGCCTTCCACTCTGTCCATGGTGATGACGCAGGAGAGGATGGCCTTGTCGTTAAGCTGCACGACGCAGGCACCACAGGCCGCCTGGGGCGCGCAGCCGTCCTTGGCCGAGGTGATCCCTTCGTGCTCCCGCAGGTAGGTCAGCAGCGGCAGCTCAGGATCGCCGTCGTAGGTCCTTGGTTCTCCGTTCAACATAAATTGCATGATTATGCCTCCGTTTGGTCTCATCCTGCGCGCCCTCTGGCGCGTCTAACAAGGTGAGGGTCTATGGTACAGGAGCCTATACGGGCTCAATGGTAAAGGTGGGAATGCGAATCTGGCGGAAACTGACGCGGTCGCCGCGGAAAAAGTGCGTGGCGTAGAAGAGAGGGATGCCCTCTTCGGCGTAACCGATCTCGGCCACGTGCAGCAGCGGCGCGCCGGCTTTGCACGCTAAATATTGGGCCATCTCGTCGCCGGCCTCGATGGCGTGCACCTCGCTGGTCTGGTGACTCACTTCACGCCGGCAGTAGCTTCTGAGGAACTGGTAAATGGAACGGCGGTAAAGCTCGGCGTCGAGCAGGTCGCCGTCACCGCAGTCGATCAGCTTCTCGGCCACCGCAGTCCAGGAGTATATGATGGGATTGTCGTCGGCCCAGAACCGTTTCTCGAAGGCCACGATGGATTCCTCTGCGGGGATGTCCAGCGGCTCGCCCACCTCTTCGCCGGCCGGGCGCACCTCCACGTGCAGCACTTCGTCGCGCGACTCGTAGCCGGCCTGGGCGATGAGGTCGATGAAGGCGGGGGCCTGGTCCAGCCAGCCCCAGATCATGTCCGGCTGATTGCGCAGCGGCTCGCTGATGAAGGTGCCGATGCCGCGCCGGCGCACAACCACGCCGGCGGATTCCAACCGAGCCAGCACTTCGCGCACGGTGGAGCGGCTGACGCCGTATTTCTGGCTCAGCTCGGTCTCTGAGGGCAGCCGGCCATCGTAGTTGGCGATGTCGCCGGCAGAGATGGCGGTGGCCAGCTCCTGGATCAATTGATCGGCCAAGGGTATGGAGCGTATCATAATTTCCCCGGTGTCAGAGTGTGTCTGACGCTACGTTGCGGGCCTGCAAGTCAGTAGGGTGGCGGCTGTTTCTGGCGGTGCTACTGGGCACTTGTCTGACGTCCGTCGTCTGGCAACTACTATAAGTTATGTGGGGTGGGTTGTCAAGGTGGGGGACTGAGAGTTGTACGTAACTCGAAAGGTGAACCGCCGACCAGAGAGAAGTCCGGCGCATATCGCTGAGGGCGATGCTCACCGCTCATGAGAGCACCAGCCGCCAATGTTGAATACGTACAAGTCTCAGAATGCGTGGTTGACTGGGTGCAGTGACGGTTCTATACCCAACAAGCGAAACTTTTGAGAAGAGGGAATGGACGCGGACTGGCAAAAGCGGATCGAAATAAATCCGCACGTTCTGGTGGGAAAACCGATTGTCAGGGGAACGCGCCTGGCGGCGGAGTTCATCCTCGACCTGCTTGCCCA
>DATHSI010000316.1:0-2068 GCA_035464315.1 Candidatus Sulfomarinibacteraceae bacterium | reverse complement strand
TCGCCTTCAGCCAGAGAGAACGTCGTTTTGGAGCGCTCCCCGAAGGCCAGGAGTAAACAACCTGTCGCGGACGTATCTTCTATGTTTCTGCAGCGCGCGCTGAGTACAGTTGTGTTAGGGCCGCTGGCCCTGGTGCTCATCTACCTGGGCGGATGGTATTATTTCATTCCCTTGCTGGCGGTCATTGCCCTGGCTACCGTGGAGTTTACGACGATATTAGGTCGCCTTGGTTGGCGGTTGCCCGCCGGCATTTTGTTACCTGCCGTCATCGTACAGCTTATCGCCGCGCAGTGGCCTCATCTGGGACTCTCCGCCCCCGCACTGGCGCTAAGCCTTATTGTCGCGGCGCTTTATGCCTTGTGGCTCTTTGAACGCAGACCGCGAACCGAAGTCACGGCGGAATGGGCGGCGATGGTGACCGGCATCGTCGTTCTGGGATGGATGAGTGGCCATTTCTTTCTGCTGCGAGGACTTGACAGCAGCGCTGCCGCGCTGTGGACTATTCTGGTTATGGTGAGCACCTGGGTTGCCGATTCAGCGGCCTACGTTTTCGGAACCCGTTTCGGTCGCAGAAAGCTTGCCCCACGCCTTAGTCCCAGCAAGACCCTAGAAGGTTATGTCGGCGGCATACTGGCTGGAACAGTAGTAACCGTGATTTTGGCGCACTTCCTGGATCTCGCGCTTCCGGTGGCGCTACTATTGGGGTTGCTAATATCCATCGTTAGCCCGGGCGGCGATCTGGCAATATCACTCTTGAAGCGGGAAGCAGGCGTCAAGGATTCCGGCAGAATGTTGCCAGGGCATGGAGGCGCCCTTGACCGTATCGACAGTCTGTTGTGGTCGGTAACGATGGCTTACTATGTGATTGCGTTCATGATATAAGGGGGTGGTAACGACGGCAGGCGCTGCGCATTCGATGCAGTCGCCGGGCCTTCACAATTTGTACGCACCTGAAACTGGCGCCGGTAGCGCCAGGGTAATCACTCACTTACGTTTCTATCCCACTGAGCGACTCTGTGAGGCATTCAAATGACGCAACCTACGGTTGAACGAATAGTAACGATTGAACGGTTTATCCTCGAAAACCAGCCTGAAGAGGCCAAAGGGGAGTTCACAAATCTGCTCTATGACATTGCCCTCGCGGCAAAGGCGATTACGCACAAGACGAATCGAGCAGGCTTGCTGGATGTCCTTGGACGAACGGGCGACGTAAATGTTCAGGGTGAGCAGCAGCAGAAGCTAGACGTTTACGCAGACAAGATTATTTACCGGCTGTGCGATCATACGGGTCGCCTCTGCTGCATGGCTTCGGAGGAGCGGCCGGAGATCATCACCATTCCACCAGAATACGAGAAAGGGAGCTACGTGCTGGTATACGATCCGCTCGACGGCTCCAGCAACATTGACGTAAACGTGAGCATCGGCACCATTTTTGCAATCTTCCGCTGTGTGGATTGGGAGAGCCGTGGGAGGCTCGAGGACGTTTTGCAGCCCGGAAAGAGCATGGTGGCTGCCGGCTACGTGTTGTATGGGGCAAGCACGATGCTCGTCTACACAACCGGTGCGGGCGTACACGGCTTTACGCTTGATCCCGAACTTGGCGAATTCTTGCTGACGCACCGCCACATGCGCGTGCCCGAGCCGCCCAAATACTATAGTGTTAACCACTCGTACTTTGGACGCTGGTCGCCCGCAGTCCAGAAGTACGTTCGCTGGCTAAGCGGCCGCGATGGGGACGACGCGCCTGAAATGTCAGAACGGTATATTGGCTCACTCGTGGCAGATTTTCATCGCAACCTGCTTCGTGGGGGCGTCTTTGTCTATCCGGCCGAGAAGAATAAACCGCATGGCAAGTTGCGACTTCTGTATGAGGCGGCGCCCCTGGCGTTTCTTATCGAAGAGGCGGGCGGCTATGCGTCCGACGGACGCCGCCCAATCCGGGAGATTGTGCCGCAAGGATTGCACCAGCGGGTACCCGTGTTTATCGGCAACCGGCCCCTTGTTGAGAAGGCTGAGGAACTTCTCGCACATGAATGATGGACACGGCGGCGTTGCTGCGAGCTATTAG
>DATHSI010000315.1:0-12627 GCA_035464315.1 Candidatus Sulfomarinibacteraceae bacterium | reverse complement strand
GATCTTGCGTTGTTCTTCCCGCCGGGATCTCATCTGGATCTTCTCTTGTCGTGGGAAGTAAGATCTGTGTGAGGGGGTGATGCGCCATGCTCACGACAGCCGTCACAGCGAGCCGGGAGCGCTGCCGCCCCGCGGATTGTTGTAGGAGCGAGGGCCAGCCTAGGCCGTCACCTGCAACGCTTCGTAGATGTGTTCAGCTTCGCGCTGTGCCTCTGTCGCCTTTTCCCGGTCACCGGGCGCTGCGCGCTGCCGCCGCGCGTCAGCCGCTGCGGAGAGACAGCGCGCCGCTTCGTAATCGAAGCCCGCCTGCCGGAAGCCGCGGGTGGCTTCCTCGAAGGCGTCCAGCGCCGCATCGTACTCCTGGCGTGCTGCCGCCAGCTCTCCGTGCGCCTGGCGGGCCATGGCGATCCACGTCTGGCTGCCGTAGCCGGTGGCCTCCTGTTCCAGTTGCCGGCAAAATTCGGCCGCGTCGGCCAGCTGGTTCTGCGCCACGCGCACGCTGACCGCTACCGGCAGCAATAGCGCGTCGCACGTGGTGCAATTGCCGTGGCGCTCGCTCATGGTCAGTCCCAGATAGAGCGCGTGGTCCGCCGCGTCCAGATCGCCGGCTGCCAGACGGTTGCGCGCCATCGCCGCATAGAGCCGCGCCAGGCAGTGCGCGCGCATCACGGCTCGCTCGGCGACGACGATTGCGTCTTCCAGAACGGTCAGCGCCTCGTCCAGCCGGCCCTGCGCCGTGAGTACCACGCCCAGGCGCTGGCGGGCCAACGCCTCTCCGGAGGCCGCGCCGATCTCCTTATACAGCGCGATCGACTCGCGCAGCGCTTCCTCCGCCTGCCGCCAATGCCCGGCCTGAAACTCCAGCGCGCCGTTGAAGCATTGGCAGAGGGCGATGGCCCGCGGCGCGCTCATGCGTTGCGCCTGGCTCATTGTGGTGTCCACAGCCTCGCGTACCTCTTCGTAGCCCTTATCACCATACAGGTGATACTCCCACAGTCAGAGGTGGACGTCGAAGGCGTCGGTCACGTCCAGTTCCGGCCCGGCGATGGCCGAGCGTTTCTCCTCAAAGGTGAGGCCCAGCTGCCACTCGCCCAACGAGTGACAGGCCAGGGCCAGCATTTCAAAGGCGCGGGCTACCAGAATCTCGTCGTCTAACTTCTCGGCGATGTCCAGGCTGCGCTGCGCAACTTCAAACGCCTGCTCGTACTCGTTGCGGTGCCAGTGGAGTTGGGCCACATTGTACAGGATGTCGGCGTACTCCGAGGCGTACTCTTCTTCGTCAATCTCTTCCCGCGCGGCGTCAAGGTGCTCTTCGGCGCCGGTTGTGTTACCCGCCGTCAGCAGGGCCATGGCTGCGCCGGCGTGCATGCGCGCGCGGTCGCTTGGTTTCGGCCGCCGGCGCGCTGCTTCACCCGCCGCAAGCGCCTCGTCAAAGCGGGAGACGGCGCGCGGATTGTTGGCCAGCACTTTTTCCCACCAGCCCAGCGCTTCTAGGAGGCGCCAGCGCTCGTTATCCTCGTCTTCTATGGCCAGCTCGTCCATGAGGGCCAGAGCCCGTTCGTAATAGTCGATGGCTCCTTCAAAGGCGTATAAGTCGGCGGCCCTCTTTCCCGCCTGTATCAGATAGGGCAGGGCCCGCTCGCGCCGGTCGCTGCGCCCGTAATGGTGGGCCAGGGCCTCGACGTGCGCTTCCAGCCCTTTGCTACTTCTCCGGGACGCCTCTTCGATGGCCGCTGCGGTCAGGGTGTGCAGGCGCTGGCGTCGCGGTTTGCTCTGGGCCTGATAGAGAGCCTGGTGTGTCAGCCGGTGCCGGAACTGATAACCGTCCTCCACCTCTTCAATGAAACCCGCCTGCAGCGCCGCGTCCAGGGCGTTGATCAGGTCGCCTTCGGTCAGGATGGTGACGCGGCGTAATATTTCGAAACCAAAGGAATGGCCAATAACTGCCGCCATTTCGACCGCCGTGGCTACCTCTGGCCCGCTTTGTGCAATACGCTCGCGCAGCAGTTCGCGCAAGTCGGAGGGTACGGTCAGCGCCGCGCCCGCCTTAAGACGCCACTCGCCGTCTTCCTGCACCACCTGTTGAGACTGGCGCACGGCGTGGCACATTTCCTCGACAAAGAAGGGATTGCCCTCGGTGGCCTCGAAAATCGTTTCCGTGAGGGTCGCGTCGACGTCGCCGCCGTGAAAATGGCGCACCATGTCGGCGATGGCCTCCGGCGCCAGCGGTTCCAGGCTGATCGTCTCGCGCAATCCTTCACGATAAAGGGAGTTGAGCAGTGAGCCAAAGGGAGAAGCCGGATCCTGAACAATGTCCGTGCGGTAAGTGGCCAGCAGCAGAAAGGGCCGGGAGCGAGTGTGCCGCGCCAGGTAGTGGAACAACTGCAGGCTGGCCTCGTCTGCCGCGTGCAGATCGTCCAGGAAGAGGATAAGGGGCGTCTCCGCAGCCAGGTTGGACAGGAAGGCGCCCGTACTGTTGAACAAGGCCCACTTGTCCTGCTGCGGGTCGCCGCTCTCCGGCCTGAAATGGGTCAGGGGATTTTCGCCTGCTCCGCGCCCTGCCTCGGCCAGGTAACGGTCAATCGCTTCGGCAAAGGGCTGGTAGGCAAGCTGTCCCTCGTACTCATAGGCTGCGCCCCGCAGCACGCTCATACCTTGTGAGGATGCCGTCTGTAAAACTTCTTTGGCCAGGCGCGTCTTGCCCACGCCAGTAGCCCCTCTGATCAGGACCGTACTGCCCTGACCCTCGGCCACGGCCTCCAGTTGCACCATCAGAGCGCCCAGCTCCGGCTGGCGTCCCACCAGGGGGGCCAGAGCGCTTTGCTGTGCCCGGGCTGGCGCCGGCGGCGCGGGTTGGCGAGATGCGTGTCTGGCAGCAGGTGTGGTGCTGCGCACCCGTATTTCGCCGCTCAAGATCTGTTCGTGGAGCGCCCTCGTCTCCGGCATAGGTGTGACGCCCAACTCTTCTTCCAACGCTTCCACACAGGCCTGATATTGCCTGAGCGCATCATGGCGGTGGCCGATGAGGGCAAAGAGGCGCATCAATTGTCTATGGATCACTTCGTCCGCCGGGTCCTCCTCCAGGAGAGGTCGCAGGCGGCTCACAGTGGCCTCAATGGCGCGAACGTCTGTGACCTGCTCCGCCAGTCGCAGGCACGTGTCACGGTAGAGGTGATGTAAGGTCTGCCGTGGGGCGGCGGTCCAGTCGTCATAGACGCTGTCGGGCAGGAGTTGACCCTGGTAGAGATCCAGCGCCCGTTCCAGTGTTTCCTCTGTAGCATCCTTTTGCCGGCTCAGTTCTTCAAAGGCGTGGACATCCACCCAGACATCATCGTCGAGACGCAACACGCCATCATTGTAGCTAAAAGTGGTTTCGGCCGTTCCCTCGCCCAGCGCATCGTCCAGCGTCTTGCGCAGGCTGTACAGGGTGCGATAGAGATTGTTCGCTGCGGAAGTGGGATCCGTGTCGGGCCAGAGAAATTCGAGCGCCTCGTCGCGCAACAGGCGCTTTTCAAGGGCGATGCGCTGCAGGAGCGCGGCCGCTTTGCGCCGCGTCCAATCGCTCGCTGCAACCGTTTGCTCCCCGCGTCTCACCTCAAACTGACCCAACAAGGTGATGCGCATGGCCGGATTATGACTGTCTGACATACTGAGTACCCTCTACCAGCTGAATCACTAACAAGCACCAGGCAGGAATTACCATTCTCATCATTACTATAATAGAAAATTAGCGGGGTTGCAGGTAGGCATACTTAGAGTCTGATCACATTCGGGAAGTGAGTGCTTGGCGTATTCCATTCCGTGCATTTACTCCTCGGCGAGCGCCATAATCTTGGAAACGGTGCGCCAGTTGCGGCCGGTCATGGGCACGCCGAGCCACCGTTCCGCGTTGCGCGCCAGCTTTGAACGGCCGATGCCGTCCGGGGCGTGCAGGTAGAAAACGTCTCCTTTCAGCTCAAAGCGCTCGCTCTCCTTCCTGGCGCTCTCCAGCGCCTCCATGTCCGGATTTTGCGGCACGGATGCTAAGAAGTTCAGGTGCAGGGAGCGCGGTTCTGACTCGGCTTCGGAAAAGGGATTGTCCGCGATCGCCTCTTCCATCTTCTCCCGCTCGAGCAAGAGTACGCGCGGTTCAAAGCCGTGTCGCGCTGCCACCTCGGCCCCGATTCTGTCAGCAAGCGCCTGTGAATCATCCTCCTCGCACTGCATGAGCACGTTGCCGCTCTGAATATACGTTCTCACGTTCTGGCAACCCAGATCTTCAAGCAGCGCTCGCAGATCCTTCATGCGCAGCTTGTTGTGCCCACCAACATTGATGCCTCGGAACAGGGCGATGTAGGTATTCATCCCGGTCACCTCTCAACAGGAGTGTCTTCACTTTTTATCTGGAGGAACCATTCTAACGGTCACGGCCCGCTACTGGCAACCTCAGGCCATTAAGCGCTTTTTAAGCGCCAGCTTTGCTACAGTATATCGGACCTGGTTCACTGCGGGCGCAGCCGCTGCTGCGCTCGTGCTGACTGTGTCCAAAAACGATGACCACATGACTGCAAGGAGGGTGGCATGGTGAGCAATGGAATTAATAATGGCCACGAAAGACGTGCGCAAGGGAGTCTGGGGCGGCGCGCCGGCGTTGTTCTGTTGGGTTTACTGTCTGTCCTGGCTGTGTTGTTGGCTATCCAGCCGGCGATGGCTACGGATGTTGGACAAGAAGTTGCGCAGGAATTCCCTCTGGTGCTCTCGGCCCAGAAGGATAGCTACGTGGATCAGAGCAATCCCAGCGCCAATTACGGCAGCAGCAGCGCTCTGTACGTATCGCGCAACAGCGGGGGCGACGAGAGGCATACGTTGCTCTACTTCGACACCGGCTCCCTGCCGGACAATATTGTCGTTACCTCGGCCACGCTGGAACTGTATTCCCAGATCAACGCCATCGGCCCCACCGCCCCCGCGCAAAACAACCTGATCCAGGCGCGGGCGATCGTCAGCGGCTGGCGAGAGAGTCTCGTCACCTGGAACAATCGCCCCCCATCCACGTACCTCGGCGATCCCGCCGTCTCTTACGATCAACAATGGCTCAGCTTTGACGTGACCAATATTGCCCAGGCCTGGGCCGGCGGCAGCGTGGAGAATTACGGTATTCTGCTCGCGCCACACAAGCCAGAAACAACGTCAGGCTTCTTTTTCGACCGCAGCAACGGCGCGCTGGGCCCGCGCCTGACCATTACTTATGAGGAGGCGCCGCCGCCCTGTACCCCCATCGAGGATGTAGCGCTCGGCGGGGCCACGCGCGGCCATACGGGCGCGGCCTACGAGTACGACGTGGCCCTGAGTCCCGCCGGGGCCACCGGGCCGTTCACCTATAGCTGGAGCGGCACGGACCAGGCCGCCGGCAGCGATCCCACGGCCACCTACCAGTGGGCGACAACGGGCCAGCAGAATGTGTCCGTGACCGTAGAGAATTGCGGCGGCAATGCGTCGGACACGATGGAAGTGACCATCGAAAGCCCGAACACTGCCTGCACGGCGCTGGGCAACGTGACGCTGGAGGGCCCATTGAGCGGCGCGACCAACCGGCAGTACGGCTTCACCGCCGTGGCCACGCCCAACGACGCTTCTACGCCCGTGACCTTTGAGTGGTGGACGACAGATAAGGGGAACGGATATCAGAGCGGCGACCTATTGGCCAGCGACAGAACCCTGCTGTGGACGTGGGCCGGTACCAAACAGCATACTGTCACGGTGGATAACTGCGGCGCTACCTTTGTCCGCCACCACTTCATCGACATCGGCGAGCCCTCCTCCCTGCCCGACCTGACCGTGGGCGCCCCTTGGTACGACGCGCTGCAGGGCTCACTGGGATACATCGTGCGTAACGTGGGCCAGGGTGACGCGCCCGGCGGGCACACGATGAGCCTTTCCAACGACGAAGTTGAGGTCGCCACCGCCACCGTCGCGGACACTATCCCCGGCGGCGGGGTGCGCGCCGGTCAGTTTGGCGACGTCTGGTCCTGCGCCGGAGAAGAAAGCCTGCTGACGCTGCGCGCGGACGACGGCGACGTGGTGGTGGAGGGCGACGAGACGAACAACGCCTACAACGCCCCCTGGCCCTGCGACCTGCGCGCCCCGGCGATCACGAGCGGGCCCACCGTGGTTAACAAATCGGCGACCACGGCGACCATCGAGTGGACCACGGACGAAGTGACCAGCGGCCGGCTGGAATATGGCCTCACCGCCTACAGCCCGACCGGCGTGGACAGCGAGGCCCAGGACACGACGCACAGCGTGGCCCTTAGCAATCTGCAGCCGGGAACCACGTATCGTATGCGCGCCTTCGCCCAGGATGGGGCGGGCCAGGCGGCGAACAGCGACTGGGTCTACTTCGAGACCAACACGCCCGGCGAGGATCCGCCGACCATCTTTGCCCTGGAGACGACCTATCTGGCCGACCACGACTACGACAGCTACATTCTCCGTGCCGAGCTGGATGCGGCGGCGTACGTGGACCGCGTGGAATTCTACCTGGACGGTGCGCACGTGGGCAGCGACTACACGACGACCGATCGCTATTTTGGCGTCTACCTCAGCCCAGCTGAGCTGGGTTACACGCCGCAGAGCTTCTTCGGACAGGCGCACACGCTGGAGGCGCGCGCCTACACCACGACAGGGTTCTCCAGTACGGACAGCGTGCAGTGGCAGCCCGACCCGCGCCCGGCGCCTATTTTCCTCAAATTCTGGAAACCGGAACAGGATGAACAGATCGAGGTGGACGGCGACCGCGCGCCGACCGGCGCTACGACGGACGCGCGCGTGATGGCCGTGGAAACGGACTGGAAATGCAGCTGGGGCGGTTCCGTTCCCAACAGCACAGGCCGCCCGCCCGTGGACTGTGCAGACGCCAACCTGCGGCCCGTGCAGGCGTTGCGCCTGCGCCTGAATGGAGTCACGCAGGAAGTGGTCGAGCCCGTCCCCGACCTCACTCACGACTTCACCGTGGACCTCAGTAACCGCTTTCTGCAGCAGCATACCTTGCAGGTGACGGCGACGGGCAGCGACGGCGAGCAAACGGCGCTGGAGCGCAAATTCGAACTGGTGCGCGGGGATCCCAACTTTAGCTACGAGCGCAGCGTAAGCCGCGAGGACAACGTCTTCGAGATCAGCCTCACGGTGCGCAATGAGGGCAACGCCACGGCCCGGGTCCACAGCATCCGCGACGCGCTCCACGGCTTCCAACCCATTCACCGCGACTATCTGCCGGGGCAGGTCGTGGGCCCCACCGCGCCGGGCGACGTGGGCGCCTGGTACACGGTGCGCGGCATCAACACCTGGTACGACGTGACCATCCTGGAAGTAGACCTTTCCAGCACACAGGGCGGCTTCGTGCGCCTGCCGCCGGGCGAGAGCTTCACCGTCACCTTCTACGCAGCGCCTATCCTCTATCCTGACGGCGACTTCGAGTACCACATCGGCGCACGCCCGGGAGGCCAATCTCGCCAGCTGCGCTACCGCGATGACTATGGCGGCGCGCCGATGCAACTCGACCATTTCTACGCCAGCGGCGCCGCCGTGCAGGACGCCGAGCTGGGCGGACTGGTGACGCTGCACCAGTCAGTAATGGCTGCCGTAAACGAAGCCGATTACGTTATCGTCACCGACCCTTATGGTCTCGCGGTCTTTGCTTCCGACACCGGCTGGGCCGGCGTCGATCCCGGCGAAGAACGGCAGCGGCTCCATTCCGACCTCGCCGAACTGGCCAGCCTGGCCGACGGCGTCCTCGCCTACTATGCGGAGAACGACGGCGCATTGCTGGACGACCTGTTGGAGCCCGGCGGCTACTGGTATGAATCGCTGCACCCCAACTTCCGCCAGACCCTGCAGGGCTACGTGCTGCTCGTCGGCGAGCATGAGGTGTTGCCGACGCAGGCCGCGGGCTACGACGTGGCGTGGAGCGACCTGCGCTACGCTTCCACCGGCGGCGATGCCCGGCCGGAGCTAGTGTTGGGCCGCCTTGTGGGAGACGACGTAGCCACGCTACGCCAGCCGCTGGACGCTGCCATCCGCTATCACAAGGGCCTCCCCGTCTTCGATCATTCTCACGCCCTCCTGTATTCCGGGCGAATGTCGGGTGAAGGTAGTTTTTGGGACAGTATCAAGGACATCGACAGCCGCCTGCCGGATACGACCGACGTCACGCGAATCCGCAGCGAATCTATCAATACCAGCCAGGAGATCGCCGCCTTCCTGGACAACACCACCAACCGTGACATCATTGTCTATCGTGGCCACGGCTACACGTCCGGAGACGGTTTCGCCATCAGCGAGGAGACGGGCATCGGGCCCGGCGAAATCAGCAGCCTGGACGGCTTCGGCAACACACGCCCCTTCATGATGGCTCTCGCCTGCAGCGCCGGCGACTACGAGGAGGATGACGACTACGGTATCGCCGAGGCCAGCCTGCGGGAAGGCGCGGCCGTCTTCATTGGTTCAACCGGCCTCAGTTACCGCTACCGTAATAATGAAGCTGCCCGCTGGTTCTTCAACCGCTTCATCCCCGAGCGCAGCGTTGGCGACGTCTTTGCCAAACTGCTGCGCGACAAGTTCAATGAATGGTCCTGGGGGGACGAGGTCAGCAACATGACGACGTGGGGTCGCTGGTCCTACCAGTACCAGCTCTATGGCGATCCCAAGTACGGTCGCCTGGCTCCGGGGTCCGGCGCGCCGGCGCCCGTTCTGGCGACCGAACTGCAAGGGAGCGACACACTGAACGTGACCCTTGGCCCACCGGACGTGTCCGACGACGACGGCTGGCACATCGTCAGCTTTCCCGAAGGCGATCATTTGCAGGGCCCGGGCCAGTATGTGCTGCCCGTACAGCAGGTTGTGGCCCATTATCCGCCCGGCGTGCGCGTGCAGGATGTGCAGCTCAGCGTACGCAGCGGCCTGGTGGTCACCACTAGCCTCAACATCCCTATCAGCTACTTCCGCCAGGACGCGGACGGGGTGCTGCAGCAGTATTACGCAGCGGACGCGCAGCCCGACGATGGCTGGCAGCCGGCGCTGGAGCAGCCGTTCCGCTGGCGCGTGGCCGAAAACGCCGACGGCAGCAGCGACCTGATCCTGTTTATCTATCCCTTCTCCTACACCCCGTCCACGACCGATGCGCGCTACTACCTCGAGTGGGGATTCGAAGTGGAGACGATTGCTACCTCTGTCACAGCCCAACCTCTGGAGTTGGGAGCCAACAGCTACGGCCTGGGCGACGTGGTGACCGCCACGCTTACCGTCGAGAACAGCGGCAGCGCCCAGGCCGTCATCGTCAGCCCCGTGGTACGGGACCTGCAGGGGAACGAGGTTGCCGGTTTACCCCTACGCACGTTGCACGGTGTACAGGGCGAAGCCAGCTACACACTGGAATGGGACAGCAGCGGCGTGCCCGCCGGCGACTACGTGCTGGAGGCCGCGCTGCTGGACGAGCAGGGCCACGAGCTGCACAAAGTGAGCGAGTTCCTCACGCTGGGCCTGGTGCGGGCGGAAGGGGTTAGCCTGGAAGCCGGCGCCTATCCGGGTGAAGGCAGCGGCGTGCCCCTCACTCTGCGCATGCGCAATAGCGGCGACACGACCATCGACGGCAAGCTGCACCTGCGCGTGGAGAACGTGGACACGGGTGAAGTAGTGGCTACCTTTAGCCAGCCCGCCGCCAACTTCGCGCCGGGCTCGGAGATGGAAATGGACGCCGTCTGGGACGACGCTGGCGCGCCCTGGGCCCGCTACCGCGCCGTGGGCTACCTGCACTACAACGGCACCATTAGCGAGCCCCTGATCGTGGCCTTAGGCCGGCAGGTCCATCTCCCGCTGATCACAGGAGGTCGCTAAATGAAACGGTCCCGCCGCGGTTTCACCGCGCCGGCGTAGGTTATGAAGCGGCGGCAAACGATTTGCAGATTTGCAGTCTCATTTTACAGGGGTCGGCAGGGATGCCGACCCTCCATACTCCGGCAAGCGGCGGCTCCGTTATGGTATCATACAGGCTCATGATGCCCGATGTCGCAACTACCGAACGCAGCGCTCCCCGCCCCATCTCCTGGTTCGCCGCGCAAAAACGGCCGCTCATCGTCGCGCACATTGCCGGGCTGGCGCTGCTGGTCCCTGCGCTGTGGGCCGGCGATCTCTCGCCCGCGGTCCTCGGGCGCATCTTGTGGCCCGGCCCGCTCTACTACTTTGTATTCCTCTTCGCCTTTATGCTCCCCCAGTGGCTGGTGCAGGCTGTCGTCTACAGCCAGATGTGGCAGCGCGGTCAGCCGTCCTTCGTGGACGTGTCCGAAGAACCGTTCCTGGACCCGGAGCGGCGTTGCCGCTTCGTGCTCTCGCTGCGCACGCACGTCTTTGTGCTCGCCATACTCTACGTCAACTCGCGCGAGCGAGAGGTGCATTGGACGCAGCCCGCGTGGCTCTACCTGGCTCTGTTCGCCATGGGCCTGCTGACTTTCTGTCTGCTGGCGACTTCCGTGTCACTGTTACCGCCTCTTCTGTCTCTCAGCGCCATCGTCTTCTGGACTACGTCGCTCATCTTTGGTTTGGGCCACCTCTTGTACGACAGAACGTAGGGCAAACCTGCGAAATTCGCCCAACAACCTTCAAACCACGACTAATTTATGCTATTGTAATAGCCACTTATCCACGTCACCCGACACAGCTTGCCAGACCAAGAAGGAGAGATGACTATGCCGGGCGAACAAGCCTTGTCAGAGCGGATCTCGTGTTACTGCGCCCTGTGCACCGCGCGCTGCGGGGCGATTGCCGTTGTGGAGAATGATCGTTTCGTGGCGCTCGAACCGGACCCCGCGCATCCTACGGGCCAGGCGTTGTGCGCCAAAGGGCGGGCGGCGCCGGAGCTCGTCTACCACCAGGACCGGCTGCGCTACCCGCTAAAGCGCACACGCCCCAAGGGCGACCCCGATCCCGGCTGGCAGCGCATCAGCTGGGACGAAGCGCTGGACCTGACCGCAAGCCGGCTGCGGCAAATTGCGGAGGACCACGGCCCCGAGAGCGTCGTCTTCAGCAGCGCCTCCCCCTCGTCGTCGGCAACGGACGATGCCGTGTGGTGGATGGAACGGCTGATGAACTCGTTTGGCAGCCCCAACCTGTGCGCGTCCATGGAGCTGTGTGGCTGGGGCCGCTATCTGGCTACGGTCTACACGTACGGCAGCGGCGTCCCCGGCGTTTACATGCCCGATCTGGAGAATGCGGGGTGCATCCTTTTCTGGGGCTACAATCCGAATCTGGCGCGCCTGACGCACGCCACGGCGACTGTGGCGGCGCAGAAGCGCGGCGCGCGCCTGATCGTCGTTGACCCGCGACGCACCGGGGTGGCCAAGCGCGCCGACGTCTGGTTGCAAGTGCGGCCTGGCAGCGACGGCGCCCTGGCGCTGGGACTGGCCCGTGTGATGCTGGAAAATGGCTGGTACGACGGCGAGTTCATCCGCGAGTGGACCAATGGGCCGTTGCTGGTGCGCGGGGACAACGGACGCCTGTTGGCTGCCAGCGATCTGTTTGCACAGGGGGAGGCGCCTGATGCTGCCCCACAGTACGTGGCCTGGAGTGCAGTGAAGGGGGGTCCAATCCTGTATGACCCGGCGACGGGACGCTATGAAACAGACAGCGCCAACCTGGCGCTCTCCGGCTCATTCACGATGGAGACGGTGCAGGGTGAAGTCGAGTGCCGGCCGGTGTTCGATTTGATGGCCCGGCTGTGCCAACGCTATACGCCGCAGCGGGTACAGGCCGTCTGTGGCGTCGAGCCTGAGTCGCTGGAAGGGGCGGCGCGCCTGTTGTGGGAAGCCCGACCTGTGGCCTATTATGCCTGGAGCGGGGTGGAAATGCAGACCAACGCCACGCAGATCGCGCGGGCCATCGGCCAGCTCTACGCCCTGACGGGCAGCCTGGACGCGCCGGGCGGCAACGTGCTCTTTGCCGCGCCGCGCACCAACAGCATCGCCGGTCGCGAGCTGCTTCCGCCGGAGCAACGCGGGCGCTCGCTGGGCGTCCCCGAACGGCCCCTGGGCCCTGCGCGCTGGAATTTCGTCACCTCCCGTGAACTGTACCGCGGCATCCTGGAGCAAGAGCCCTACGGCGTCCACGCGCTTGTGGGGTTCGGATGCAACCTGTTGCTCTCCCACAGCGCGGGCAGACAGGGGCGCGAGGCGTTGTCTGCGCTCGATTTTTACGTGCATATGGATCTGTTTATGAACCCCACCGCGGAACTGGCCGATGTGGTCTTACCCGTCGCCAGCGCGTTCGAGCGCGAGGCGTTGAAAGTGGGCTTCGAAATTAGCCCGGAGGCGCAGGCGCACGTGCAGTTGCGGCAACGCGTGGTTGCTCCTCGCGGCGAAGCGCGTTCTGACGTGGACATCATCTTCGACCTGGCCTGCCGGCTGGGGCTGGGTGACCACTTCTGGGACGGGGACGTGGAGGCCGCTTATCGTCACCAATTAGAGCCGTCGAGCATTACGCTGGAGAATCTGCGCGAGAACCCGGGCGGACTGCGCGCCCCGGTACAAACCCGCTACCGCAAGTTCGCCGAGCAGCAGAACGGCGTGCCACAGGGCTTCAACACACCCACGCGCAAAATCG
>DATHSI010000314.1:0-4058 GCA_035464315.1 Candidatus Sulfomarinibacteraceae bacterium | reverse complement strand
TGAACTGCCTGCAGGATGCCCACCGGTCAGGTCGGCCGGTGGAGATCGACGGTGACGCGCGGGCGAAAGTCACCGCATTGGCCTGTAGCGACGCACCAGAAGGACATGCTCGCTGGCACCTGCGACTTTTGGCTGAGAAGGCTGTCGAGTTGGATTACTGCGAGCACATTTCGCATACGCAGGTGCGCAACATCCTGAAAAAAACGAATTGAAGCCTCACCTGAAGAAGACCTGGTGCATTGGCAAGATCAATGCTCAGTTTCTGGCTCAGATGGAGCGTGTGCTGTGGGTCTACAGTCAATCCTACGATCCGACGCATCCTGTGATCTGCTTCGATGAACGTCCTTGCTTTTTGATCGGTGACGTCTTGGCGCCACTTCCATTACAAACAGGTCAAGTTGCCAAGGAGCATTACGCCTACAGCAAGCATGGTTCGTGCGCTCTCTTGGGTGCCGTCGAACCCTTGACCGGCAGACGTCTGGCAGCCGTGTATCCGCAGCGCACGAAGAAGGAGTACGCCCAGTTCTGTCAATCAATCCTGGCTCACTGGCCCGAGGCGCAACGCGTTCGACTTGTTCAGGACAATTTGAACACCCACAATGCCAGTTCCTTCTATGAACATCTGCCTGCTGATGAGGCGTTTGTCATGTCTCAGAAGTTCGAGTTCATTTACACGCCCAAGTCGGCCAGTTGGCTCAACATGATCGAGATCGAGTTCTCGGCCATCGCTCGCGCTTGCCTTGACCGGCGCATTCCGACTATCGATAAGCTCACAACTGAAGTCTTGGCTATTGTCCGGGAACGAGATGCCAAGCGCATCAAGCTCAACTGGCAATTCTCCATACCTGCTGCTCGTCACAAGCTGAACTCGCACTACCGGCAGGTGGTTCCTGAGAACCAAAAATTCTCAGAAACTTAATTTACAGTGTACTTAACACAAGAGCCAGAGATGACTAAGAGGCTGTTTGAAAAGTGGTAACTGTCGGGCAAGTCGTGGTATGAATCGTCGTTGTGAACCAACGAAACTATCCAAGCGACTTGACCGACAGTCAGTGGAACATTATCCAGGAACTTGTTCCACCGGCGAAATTTGGTGGACGACCCCGCAGCCTGGATATGCGGGAAGTGATCAACGGCATCTTGTACGTCGTTGTGGGCGGCATCCAATGGCGAATGCTGCCGAAAGAGTATCCGAAGTGGCAGAGTGTCTACTACTACTTTCGGAAATGGCGTGACGACGGCACCTGGCAACGCATACATGACACGTTACGAGCCGAAGTGCGGCGACGTGCTGGCCGACACAAGCACCCAACGGCTGGTTGTCTGGATAGTCAGAGCGTCAAGACCACAGCGGTGGCAGGCGTTCGTGGTTACGATAAGGGCAAGCAAGTCAATGGAAGGAAACGCCATCTACTCGTAGATACCATGGGCCTGCTCATGGCGATCATCGTCACTGCGGCTTCGGTCCAGGATCGAGACGGTGTCAAGCTACTGGTCTCTCGTTTGCCAGGTGCCTGCAAGAAGCTCCGTCTGATCTGGGTTGATGGCGGTTATCGTGGGCAGATCCTGGACTGGGTTGCCCAACGCTGCCGCTTTAGACTTCAGACCGTGCTTCGCTCTGATGATCAGAAGGGCTTCGTTGTTCTTCCTCGTCGCTGGGTCGTCGAACGAACCTTTGCCTGGCTGAACCATCATCGTCGCTTGAGCAAGGACTATGAAGAACTGACGTCATCCAGCGAAGCCATGATTCTGATCGCCATGACACGAGTTATGCTACGTCGACTTGCCCGCAGTTGACTTTTCAAACAGTTTCTAAAGGGCGTCCCGCCCGTCATCTGCGCACAACCCGGCGGGACGCCTGGCGATTATGGTGAATGGACTATTCATACGCCAACACCTCTCGCACCGACAAACTGGCCGCGTTGTGCGCCGGCCAAAAGCTGGCGATGGCCGAGATCAGCAGCGCAGCAGCCAGCCAGAGCAGCGCGCCGTTGATGGAGTACTGAAACTCCAGCGGGCTGTCCACGAAGGCCAGGCCGATCCGGTCGCTCATCAGCCGGCCGATGGGCCAGCCCAGCAGCACCCCTTGCGTCCAGCTGATCAGCCCGATCAGCACGCCCTCGACGATGACGATCTGCATGATGCTGCCGGTGGCCGCGCCGATGGCTCGCATGACGCCGATCTCCCGGGTGCGCTCCAGCACGTTGATGCTCATGGTGCCCATCAGCCCCATGCCGCCTACGGCCGCGATCAGCAGCGCCATCACCAGCAGGAAGGTGATCAGGATGTCGAACTGCAGGCGAATTGACTCCTGGCGCTGGAACTTGGTCTCGACGCGGGATACCTGAAAGCCAGCTTCCTCCAGGTGCGTCTGCAACGCCGCGGCCGCGGCGGCCTGCGCGGCCGGCGAGTGCTGCTCAGTAGCCACGCGCGCAAAGTTGGCCCGGCCTGTGGCGCCGGTGTACTGGGCGAAGAAGGGATAGTTGACGTAGGCCGTGGGCTGGGTCAGGATGCTCTGCACGATGCCCACCACGGTCCAGTCGCTCTCCTTGCCGGCCAGACGCAGCGTCACGGTGTCGCCCACTCTCAGGTCGGGCTCGTCGTCCAGCACGCTGCTGTTGAGCACCACGGCGCTCTGGTCGTCGGGCAACAACCAGCGGCCAGCCAGCAGGCGGGGCTGGATCATCTGCGTGCCGGCTTCGGGCGCCCGGACACGGATGCGGTCGCTCTCGGAGCCGTTGGGGCGCAGGCGCAGGGCGCCGCCGCTACCCCAGGTCTCCACCGTCACCACGCCGGGCACGTCGAGCGCTGCAGCTTCAATCTGCTGCGTGCGATAGGGGCGGCTGAGCTCCACCGCTACGTCGAAGTTGTCATAACGGTTGGCCAGCGCCAGCGTGTTGTAGAGGCTGTCCCGCACCGAGAAGACGCCGACGAAGATGGCGCCGCCCAGGGTCAGGGTGATCATGGTCAGGGCCAGCCGGCCTTTGCGGCGGAAGGTGTTGCGCAGCGAGATCACCAGGGGCCGGCGCAGAGGCAGAGCGCGCTGCACCAGCAACAGCAGGTGATCCACCGGCCCGCGGCCGAAGCGCCCCTTGCCCAGCCCATAGCTGGCCATGGCCTCACGCACGGTGATGCGCGCGCCCAGCCAGACGGGGATGGCCGAGGCCAGCAGCGGCAACAGCAACGCCACGGCGATCTGCATGGCCAGCACCTGTGGCGCAAAGCCGGGGCCGGCCACATCGAAGTTGAGGAAGCCAGCGGCGAAGCGGGCCAGTCCCAGCGCGCCCAGCAGGCCCAACGGCAGGCCGATCAGCAGGGCCAGCAGGCCGTAGACCAGGGCCATGCCGAAGTAAAGGCCCATGATCTGGCGGCTGCGCGCGCCAATAGCCTTCATGACCCCCACCTGGCGGGTCTGCTGGGCCAGGGTGGCGTTGACGGTGTTGACCACCAGAAAGCCGCTGAGCAGCAGGCTGAGCGCGCCCAGCACGCCCAGGATGACAAACAGCGCGTCCAGGATGGTCTGTACCGGCGTTTGGCCCGGCTCCGGCACCCAACGGGAGAAGACGCGGCCGCCGGCCTTCTCGATCTTATCCTGCACGGCCTGGGCCACAGTCTCGACGCCGGCCCGGCTGGCCTGCTGGTCAGCCGCGGTGAGGAGCAGGCTGTTGAACTGGCGGCCGTAGCCCCAGCGGGCCAGGGTGTCGAAGCCGGCATAACCGCTGAGCTGGTCGACGAAGCGGGCCGGCGGCGAGTTGATATCGTGTACCGTGCCGGCGATCTGCACGTCGCGCAGGCGGCCGTCGCCCAGGTCCACCCGCACCGTGTCGCCGATTTGTGCGCCCAGCAAGGGCAGCGCGTTGCGTTCCAGTACGATGCTGCCGGCCGGCGGCGGCCAGGCGCCCTGCTGCGGCCAGATCTGGTTCACCGGCAGGACATGCCAGCCCGGCCGGGCCGTGATGGTCAGATCCTGCCAGCGGCCATCGTGGCCCTCCACCTGCACGCCAACGCTGAAGCTGGCCGAGGCGGCCGCCACGCCTGGCGTGCGCGCCGCCGAGGCC
>DATHSI010000313.1:0-38186 GCA_035464315.1 Candidatus Sulfomarinibacteraceae bacterium | reverse complement strand
CCAGCGTTAAGCCAACCTCCGGGAGGATGGGTCTGCGGTCCGCGGTCCCTCCCCCTACTCCTCAAACACAGCCACGGCGTTCACCCGGTTGCGAAACACGCCCTCGGGCCATTCGACCGGCAGCGCCTGCCAGCGCCGTTCGGCGACGTTGGAGCGAAACAGGCCGTGGTTATTGGCCGCGTAAAAGACGCCGGGCTGCGCCGCGTGCGTCGCCAGCCGGCTGGCAATTGTGCCCTCCGCCGGCGGCAATCCCTCCATCGCCATCTTAAATGGGCCAGCCGCTGCGGGCTTGCAATATACGTAGGCTTCCGCCCCGCGGGGATGGTATGACATCCGCGGCCCCCGCGCCGCGGAGACGACCACCGTGTCCGCATCGCCGGGGTCCACCGCCACGCCCACCAGGTAACGGTGGCGCAGGCCGTCCATCAGCCGCGTCCAGCTCTCGCCGCCATCGGCGCTCTCATAGTAGCCGTCGCCCGCTGCAGAATAGACCCGCCCCTGCGCCTGCGGGTGCGTCGCCGCCGTGTGCGTGTCATAGGGTCCGCCGGGCACGCGGTCGCGCCACGTCTGGCCTCCGTCCTCCGCGCGCAGCAGAGCGCCGGCCTCAATGGCCACGTACAGCTTGCCCGCCACGTGGGGATCCGGCTCGATCCAGCGCACGTGGTGTGTGTCCGGTTGCGGCGGAAAGCTCCACTCAGACGCCGACGGCAGCTCCGTCATCGCCGTCTGCTCCTGCCAGCTCTCTCCGCCGTCATCCGAGCGCCAGAATGTGCTGGGGGCGGTTCCGGCATAGACGACGCCTTGCTCCGCGCCCGAACTGTTTTGCACGGCGACCGCGCTGACCTGGTCATGGTCAAAGGGCAGCGCCTCCCAGCTGCGCCCGCCGTCGGCGCTGCGATACAATCCGTTCCCCGACGTCCCCACATACAGCCGCCCCGCGCTCTCGTCCACCGCCACCGCGCCGGCCTTCATCCCTTCCAGATACGTTTCCACCGTCCACGCCTGCCCCTGTCGCACCAGCAGCACGGCGTCCGGCGTCACAATCACAATACTCGTCATCTTTACAGATCTCCTTTACCAACCAGCGTTTCGTCACCGCAGTCGACATAGCAGGCGGCGCGGTAAGAAACCGCGGCTACCCCCTTCTTCTCTGTGGTCCTCCGTTGTCCTCCGCGGCCCTCTGCGTCACGTTCTTCTTAATCTCGAATCTCTAATCTCCAATCCCCCCATACAACTCCGGCCTCCGGTCCTCAAACACCGGAATCTTCTTCCGCACCGCCGCCACCCGCTCCGTGTCAATCTCCACCGTCAGAAGCATCGGCTCCTCCCCCGCTTCCACCACCGTCTCGCCCCAGGGATCGACGATGCAGGAATGGCCGAAGAAATCCGTGTCCTTGGACGCGCCCACGCGGTTGCAGGCCACCATGTAGAACTGGTTCTCGATGGCCCGCGCGCGCAGCAACGTCTGCCAGTGCGCCAGGCGCGGGTGCGGCCATTCGGAAGGCAGAAAGACGACGCGGACCCCGCCCAGCGCGTAGGCGCGAAATAGTTCTGGGAAGCGCAGGTCATAGCAGATAGCCAACCCCAGACGGCCCCACTCGCTGTCTACCACCGTCAGCCTGTCGCCGGCGGCGAGGTACTTCTCCTCCTCCATCAGCCGGAAGAGGTGAACCTTGCTGTATTCGCCCAGCGCCTGGCCCTGCGGGTCAAAGAGCACCGCCGTGTTGCCGTACTGCTCCGGCCCCAATAGCGAGAGGCAGGAGCCCAGCACGTGCAGCTGGTGGCGGCGGGCCATCGCCGCCATCTGCGCAAATATGCCCTCGTCCGTGGGCGTGGCGTACTGGCCCGCGCGTTCCAGATCATAGCCCGTAGACCACAGTTCCGGCAGCACCAGCAGGTCCGACCCGCGCCGCGCGGCCTCCACAGCCATCATCTGCGCCGTTTCCAGGTTGGCCTGGGGCTGGCCCAGGCGCACGTCAATTTGTGCCAGAGAGATTTTAAGGGACATGGGATTGGTTTATTGGTGTATTGGTTGATTGGTTTATTGGAGATTATAGCGTAGATGGGGCGAACGTGACACGGGGGACCGTGGAGGCATGTAGCCGCGGTTTCTTACCACGCTCTTGGCAAATTCCGGTTGCGTGTCTAGAATAGCCAGACATTTGAACATCCAGTAGCAGCGATGAACGCCTTTGGCAAGCGGGAGCTGCTCCCTTGAAAGAGGGCTTCACGCCGCGCAGCGGTGTGGGGAAGCAGGGTGGAACCGCGACTCGATTTGAGGCGTCCCTGCAGCACGACGATGTGTTGCAGGGACGTTTTTTTTCATCCGGAATCCGTTCGGCCCTGCAACGAATAGCCTGATAGGAGAGTGTGTATGAGCGAGCAACCGAGCCTGGAGACGATTACGGCGCTGGCCAAGCGCCGCGGATTTGTGTATCCCACCTCCGAAATCTATGGGGGACTGGCCAGCTCCTACGATTACGGCCCGCTGGGTGCGGAGCTGTTGCGCAACATTCGCAACCTGTGGTGGGAGGAGATGATCACCACCCGGCCGGATATGGTGGGCATGGATTCCCAGATTCTGCTGCACCCGCAGACGTGGGTGGCCTCGGGCCACGTGGACGCCTTCCACGACCCGCTGGTGGAGGACAAAGTGTCGCACCGCCGCTACCGCGCCGATCACCTCATCGAGGCGTGGCTGGCCGAGAACCCCGAAGAGGCGGCGGGGCCGGTGACGGCCGAGCCTGTCGAAGCCTGGAGCATTGAGGAGATGGCCGTGTTCATCCAGCGCCACGGCATTCGGAGCCCGGAGGGCAACGAGCTGACCGCGCCGCGTAGCTTTAACATCATGTTCGAGACGGCCATCGGGGCGGTCGCCGGGGAGAAATCCCGCGTCTACCTGCGCGGCGAAACGGCGCAGGGCATTTTCACCAACTTCAAGCAGGTGCTGGACTCCACGCGGCTGACGCTGCCCTTCGGCATCGGCCAGATCGGCAAGAGCTTTCGCAACGAGATCACCACGGGCCAGTTCGTCTTCCGCACGCTGGAATTCGAGCAGGCGGAAATTGAGTATTTCTTCGATCCCGAGCAGAGCGACTGGCAGGCGTTGTTCAAGGCATGGCAGGACGATATGTGGCGCTTCGTGGTGGACACGCTGGGCGTGCGCGAGGAGAACTTACGCTGGCGGCGGCATGGCGACCGCGAGCGCAGCCACTACAGCCGCGAGACGTACGACCTGGATTACAACTTTCCCTTCGGTTACAAGGAGCTGTGGGGGCTGGCTTACCGTAGCGACTTCGATTTGCGGCAACACATGGAACACGCCGGCGCGAAGCTGGAATATACCGATCCCTACAGCAACAAGCGGTTTGTGCCCCACGTCATCGAGCCCGCCGCAGGCATCAACCGCTTCTTCCTCATGCTGCTGTGCGACGCCTACTGGGAGGACAAGGAAAACGAGCGCACCGTGCTGCGCTTCAAGCCATCCCTCGCGCCCTACAAAGTGGCCATCTTTCCCCTGCTGAAGAACAAGCCGCCGCTCGTGCAGAAAGCGCGCGAAGTGTTCCGTTGCCTCTCGCCGCACATGGCCACGGCCTGGGACGAGCGCGGTAACATCGGCAAGCGCTACTACTACCAGGATGAAATCGGCACCCCCTTCTGCGTCACGGTCGATTTCGACACGCTGCAGGACGACACCGTCACCGTGCGCGACCGCGACACGACGGAGCAGGTGCGGGTGGCGGTGGGAGAATTGCGGACGTATCTGGAGGGGGAGATTGGGGATTAGAGATTGGAGATTGGAGATTAGAATATCAGCCGCGGATGGACGGCTCCGGGACGGGCCAGGATAGACGCGGATGAAAAACGAAAAATCTGCGTTTATCGGCGTTTATCGGCGGCAAGAATCTCACGATCTCCAGTCAACTAATCTCCAATCTCCAATCAACCAATCTCCAATCTCCAGCCACTTGCACATTCCCCCCACAAGTTGTACTCTGTCCCTCCTTCAACCATCCAGTCAAGCAAGGAAGGACAGCACATGACGCGCATGGCGCAGCGGGTGCAGGGGTTTGGCACCACGATATTTGCCGAGATGACGGCGCTGGCCAACCGGCACCACGCCGTGAACCTGGGGCAGGGCTTTCCCGACTTTGCCGCGCCCGCTTTCATCAAGGAGGCGGCGCGGGAGAGCATTGCGCGGGACATCAACCAGTACGCGCCGGGCATCGGTCAGCCGCGGCTGCGCCGGGCCATTGCCGCGAAGATGGAACGGCATTATGGGTTGGGCGTGGACCCTGACGCCGAGGTGACGGTCACCGTGGGCGCGACGGAGGCTATCTTCGCCGCCATCATGGGGCTGGTGGATCCCGGCGACGAGGTGATCTTTTTCGAGCCTTATTACGACTCCTACCTGCCCTCCCTGCAATTCGCCGGCGGCGCGCCCCGTTTCTACACGCTGCAACCGCCAGAGTGGACCATCGACATCCAGGCGCTGGCGGCGCTGTTCAACGAGAAGACGAAGCTGATCGTGGTCAACACGCCGCACAATCCTACGGGCAAGGTGTACAGCCGCGAGGAGCTAGAGCTGATTGCGCGCCTGTGCCAGGAGCACGACGTGATCGCCCTGGTGGACGAAGTATACGAACACGTCACCTTCGATGGCGGGCAGCACCACAGCCTGATCACCTTTCCCGGCATGCGCGAGCGCACGCTGTCCATCTCCAGCGCGGGCAAGACGTTCAGCGTCACCGGCTGGAAGGTGGGCTGGGCCGTGGGCGCGCCGGAGCTGGCCCGCGCTGTCTTTCGCGCGCACCAGTTCATCACCTACAGCGGCGCCGCGCCCCTGCAAGAGGCCACGGCGCGCGCCATCGAAGTGGCCGACGAGCGCGGCTATTACGAAGAGCTGGGCGCGATGTACCAGCAGCGGCGCAATTACCTGCTGGACGCCCTGCAGAACGCCGGCCTGCGCCCCATCCGCCCCCGCGGCACCTACTTCGTCATGGTCGATATTTCCGACCTGGGTTTCGAGGACGACGTGGCCTTCTGCCGCCACCTGACCACGGAAGTGGGCGTGGCCGCCATCCCGCCCAGCGCTTTCTACACCACGCCCGGCGGCGGGCAAACCCTGGCGCGCTTTGCCTTCTGCAAGACGGAAGCGGCGCTGGAGGAAGCGGCGCGGCGGCTGCGGCGGTGGCATGGCGGGTAAACGGAGCGCCGGCAGGGATGCCAGCGCTCTCCACACAGAAAAAGATGTGTAACGATGGCTAACAACCAACACATGGGCTGGTACTCTCGCGGCTATCTGCCGCATTTCAATGCTCCAGGTCTAGTCCAGGGAATAACCTTTCGTCTGGCCGATGCACTTCCCACCCACGTTAAAAAATGGCTCGCCAATGAAACTACAGACGAGTCAACGCCAGAATATCGAGCAAAAGTAGAAAGCTACCTCAATGCAGGATACGGTAGCTGCTACCTAAAAAATCCGCAGATCGCCTCCGTTGTCGAAAACACCCTACACCACTTCGACGGCCAACGCTATCAGCTCATCGCCTGGGTCGTCATGCCCAACCACGTCCACGTAATCGTAGAGATGTTCGAGGGCCATCCTATGCAGCGCGTGATACACAGCTGGAAATCCTACACGGCCAGCATCGCCAATCGGATTTTGAACCGCCGGGGGCGCTTCTGGTTCCGCGATTACTTCGATCGCTATATTCGAGATGAACACCACCTGTCTAGCGCGATTCGCTACGTGCATTACAATCCAGTAACTGCGGGCCTGGTCGAATCACCTGAATTGTGGCGGTACAGTAGTGCTCGCTTCTACGAATGAGCCTCGAATAAACGGAGCGCCGGCATCCCTGCCGGCATTTGTCGCATCGAACCAGGCCGGCAAGGATGCCGGCGCTCCATACGGCGCGGCTAATGGTACGCTAATGACAGAAACGCTTTCATACACCTGGGACGGATTGCCCGTGAGCCCCAACCCGCCGTACGGCGCGATGATCGTGGTCTACCGTCTGGATGAGGAAGATCCTCACCAGCGGCAATTTCTGGTCCTGCACCGGGGCCACAGAGGGGCCGACTTTGAAGGGCGCTGGGCCTGGGGGCCGCCATCGGGGGCGCGGCAGCCGGGCGAAGATATCGTACATTGTGCGGAGCGCGAGTTGCACGAAGAAACCGGCCTCAAGCTACCCCTGCAGCAGGTGTACGTCGTGGACGACCAATGGCCTGTTTTTCTGGCGCAAGCGCCGGTGGACTGTGCAATTCGCCTCTCGCCCGAACACGACCGCTACGTGTGGTTGCCGCTGCGGGAGGCCGTGGCGCGTATGACGCCCGAAGTCGTGCGCCAGTCGTTTCTGGCTGCGGTGCGCGTGTTGTCGCAAAGCACTCAAGCCTCATCGGACCAGCGCCAGAACCAGTAGGCCAGCCCTTTCCATTCACCCCAGGCCTCGAAGGCAGCGCGCACGTCGGCAGGGCCAATGGACTGCCCGTCGTGCCACTCCTGGGACACGGCGCGCAGGGCGATGGAGTCGATGGGGATGTAGTCGTGGCGGCCCAGGAGCAGCAACAGGTTGGCCGCGGCGTAGTCGCCCACGCCCTTAATCGACAGTAGCTCCCGCCGTAAGGCCTCCGTTGGTAAGTCCGCCGTCTTCAGCGCTTCCAGATCCAGCTCCCCATGGGCCACGGCGCGCGCCAGGCCCAGCACGTAGGGCGCACGGTAGCCGAGCCCCGTCTCCCGGCGCAACGTCTCCTCGTCGCTCTGCGCCAGGCGCTGTGGCGTGGGAAAGGCGCGCGCCGTTTCCTGGCCATCCGCCTGCAGCGGATCGCCGAACTGAGCCACCACGTTCTCCGTCATGCGGATGGTACCGGCCCAGGTCGTATTGGTCGTCAGAATCGTCTTGACCACATCTTCGAACAGCGTGGGCGAGCGCAACAGCCGGCCGTGCCTGTGGGCCACGACGTGCGCCAGCCGCGGCTCGCCTTCCACCAGCTCGTAAAACGGCGACAGGTCCTGCTCCAGCCCCACCATCCAGGCCACCTGGTCGGCCACTTCCGCCTGCGCCTCGGCTCCCAGGCCATCCTCTGCCTGCACGCGCACGCCATTCTCCACCGGCGTCACCTGCAGCGGCGCAACCCGCCCACCATCCAGCCGGGCCACGTAGCGAAAGCCGCCATCCCCGTTCGGCTCAAACGACGGCAACTGCACCCAGCCATGGGAATTGACCACGGCGGGCAGAGAAAAGGGCGTGTCGGCGTGTATTGTGAATTCCATCGTGTTACTGGAGAGGAGATTGGAGATTGGCTGATTGGAGATTGGTTGATTGGAGATCAGCGATCTAATCTCCAATCTCTGATCCCCAATCTCCGTTCTCCAATCTCCGTTCTCCAATCTCCAATCCCTACTCCACTAGCTCATACACCTGCTCCAACGCCTGCCGCCCCTTCACGCGCGTGGGGCCCAGGGCGCGGACGGTGACCCAGGCCTGTACCTCCTGGTACACAGCGTCGCTGAGCAAAATTTGGCCCGGCCCCGCCAGCTCCTGCAGGCGCTTGGCCACGTTCACGGCGTCGCCGATGACCGAGTAATCCTTGCGGAAGTGGGTGCCCACGTTGCCCACCACCGACTCGCCGGCGTGCACGCCGATGCCGAAGTGCAGGCATTGCTCCGGGCTCAGCGTCTGGTGGTAGGCCACCAGGGCGTCGCGCATGGCCAGGGCCGCGCGCACCGCACGTTCGACGTGATCCTCTTGCGGGTTTAGCGTGGTGTTGAACTCGGCCATGATGGCGTCGCCCATGTACTTGTCGATGACGCCGTTGAAGCGGCTGATGGCGTCCGCAGCCACTGTGAAATAGCCGTTGAGGATCTCCACCAGCTCTTCGGGCGGCATGTGCTCGCCGATGGTGCTATAGCCGCGCACATCGGCGAAGAGCACGCTCATGCGGCGGCGCTGCGGTCGTTGCGCGGCGTCCAGATCGCGCACCTGGTCCACCAGCGCCGGCGGCAGATAGCGGCGCACACTCTCCAGCCGCTTCTTCTCTGACACGTCATCCACCACCACAGCCACGCCATGAATGCGCCCGCGGGCGTCACGGAGAGGCGAGAAGCTGAGCGTGATGCTGGTGCGTCCCGGACGCGAATCCAACTCCATATCGCGCTCCACGCTGGGCAGGCTACCGTTGGCCTTCACCTGCTCCACCGCGTCTACGAAACCGTCGATGAACGAGAGCGCCTCACGATAGGGCCGGTGCAACGTGTCGGGAACCGGCAGGCCCAGAATCTGGCCCGCGGCGCGGTTAAAGAGCGCCACCTGGTCGCGCTCATCAATGGTGATCACCCCGCTGCCGATGGAGGCCAGCACGTCGTCCATCAGGTTCTTCATGGCCGTGATATCCGCCAGTTGCTCCCGCGTGCGCTGGAAAAGGCGGGCGTTGGCGATAGCCACCGCGGCCTGGTTGGCAAACGCCGCCAGCAGATCGCGGTCGGCATCGTTAAAGATGCCGGACGCGATGCGATTGTCGGCGTAGACCACGCCCGTGGTCTTGTCGCGAATCTTCAGGGGCACACAGAGAATGGAGCGCAGATTGTAGCTGATGATGCTGGCCTGGCTCTCAAAGCGCGGGTCCGTCTGAGCGTTAATCGTGACCACCGGCTCGCCGGAGCGCGCCACACTGTCCACGATGCTGCGGCTGATGTCGAACGAAGACTTGGTAATCGTCTCGCGGTCCATGTTGCGCGCCACCTGAACCTGCAGCTCGCCGCTCTCCTCGTCCGCCAGCATCAGGAAGCCGCGTTCGGCCCCCGTCAGCTCGATGACCGTGTCCATCACCTGCCGCAACACCTCGTCCAACTCCAGCGAGGAGTTGACGGCGGCGCTGGTGGCCTGCAGCGCGCGCAGCTGCTCCCGCTCCTTCTCGTGGGCCTGGACGCGCTCGCTCAGCCTGTCCAGCGAGTCGGTGACCGGCGCGATGACCTGCGACAGATCATCCAGGCTGGGCCGGGTGGGCTGCTGACGCAGATGCACCAGGGCCTGGGTCAGATGCGATACACGCTCCTTCAGCTCCTCCACCTGGAAGCGCATGCGCTGTATTTCAAACTGCGTGTTATGTTGGGCCGAGTCGCTCACACTGGATACCCATGCACGATTTTTCACTGGACACCTCAGTTAACGGCTCGATTATACCGGCTGTGAATAGGCGGACAATAGGGTAATCAGGTTGTGTCGGAAAATAAGCGACACGGAGTGTCACGTTCCTTCTACCAGCGGCGGAACAGGCGGAAACGGGAGAGACGCAGCCTGCGCAGGCCGTGCAGCCGGCGCTTGACGCTCTCACGCAACAGCAGCGGGCGCAGCGATTGCCACTCTTCAGCCGGATCGAACGCATCATCGCCGTCGTGGGCCGCGCTGAAGCGGCGCAGCACGTACTCGTGCGTCAGGTTGCGGATCGGTGTGCGCCCTTCGGGCACTTCATGGCTGAGACGATCGGCGCGCTCATAAGGCGTGTCCACGGGCCGGAAGTCGATGCCCAGCCAGCGCGCCCAGCTTGCCAGCCGCCCGTAGCTGCGGTCCACGTCCGACTCCACACGATGGTTGAAACGGTTGGCCACAGTGACCAGGCCGCCCGCCAGGAGAAGCAGCAGGCCACCGCCCAGGGCGCGCGCCGTGCGCTCGCGCCGCTGCTGCGCCTCCAGCGCTACCGGATCGCCGCCGCCCTGCAACAGATCGCGCAGGCGGTCGGGATCGGACCCGGGGCCGAAGGGGTCCAGCGCGCCGGGCGGCAACGCTTCTTCACCAGGGCCGTCCGGCATGTTAAAGCCAAAGGCGTCGCCCGGATTGCCGCCTTCTTCGCCCTCCGGTCGCTCCACCACGGGAATGGAAGCCGTGGGCTCGAACTGGATCCAGCCATACTCAGGGAAATACACTTCCACCCAGGTGTGGGCGTTGTTGGCCCGCACGCGGTAGACGTTGGCTTCATCGATCCACTCACCCTGCGCGTATCCGTTCACAATGCGCGCCGGGATACCCTGCGAGCGCATCATCACCGCCATCGCCGTGGCGTAGTACGTACAGTACGCTTCCTTGCCTTCAAACAGAACGTAGTGCACGGGTTCCACGTCGTCCGGCGGCGCCTCGATCTGGTCGTTATAGGCGATCTCCCGGCGCAAATAGTCGCGCACGGCTATGGCCTTGTCGAAAGGGTTCTCGTAGGGCGCGGTCAGCTGCTCCGCCAGTTCAATCGTCTGCGGCGTGATGCTGTCAGGGAGCTGCAGATAAATGTCGCGGATCCATTGCGGGTACTCCGTGCTCGCCGCGCGCAGGCTGCCCTGATCGGCAGTGCTCAGCTCGGAGACGGCGCGGTACTGGTCCCCCTGGCGCATCACGTAGCGCGCGCGCACCCAATTGTAGGAAGGTTCGTCGTTCTCGCCCTCCGTCACGTCCAGCAACAACTGCTGGTCCACATAGGTCACGTCTGCAGCAGCGTAAATGGTGCTCGAATTGGGGATATAGTTGACCACCGTCTGCGTGATCACCTGCCGCGCGGGATAATCGGGCACCAGCAACTCGCCCTCGTCCGGCATGTGCGTCAGCGTCCGGTCCGTGCTGTTGGACCAGGCGCCGTTGCCGCTGTAGGTATCCAGCACTACCCCCTGCCAGTAGACAGAAGAGAGACGATAGGGCACGTAGATGTCCATGATTGGCGCATTGCCCACGCTGCGCGGGCCGCCCAGGACCATGCTGTCCACATAGGCGTCGTTGGTGCCCGTGCCATAGGAGCGCAGGGAGGAAAATAGCCGCGTCCAGCTGTCCTGGAACTCGCGCCAGGGCTGGTCCACTTCGGAGAGGGCGGTGGATACTTCAGCGCTCGCGCCCAGCGCCGGCAGGTTGCCAGCCAGCAACAGGGCCAGCACGCCCACGATGAAACTGGCGCGGATGAAGTCAAAGCGAATATCTCCCTCGTAACGCACGCTTCCCGAACGCCAGGAACGCTCGCGGTCCACCAGGTGCGTGCGCGAGATGTAAAGCAGAGCCAGCAGGGCGTAAATGGCCAGGAAAATGAAGAGCGGTTTGGGGCCGAAGTAGTAGTAGACGACGCTGAGCAACACCAGGCCCGTGGGCAGGACCACGCGCCACACGCGCAGCTCGCGGAACGTGTACCAGGCGGCAGTGTAGCCCAACAACCAGAAGATGACCGACGTCTGGACGATGAAGATGAGGCTGTCACGGCTGATCCCGCCGTCCACGGCCTTACCTACCCACACCATCTGGCGCTGTACCAGCTCGAAAATGCGCATGCGCCAGGTCAGGTCGCCGGGCAACAGGTGGCCCACGCTATACACGACCAGCGCCAGGCCGTAGACCATCGAGAAAACGTGTGCGCGGCGGGCGGAAAAATTGCTTTTAGCCAGCAACAGGCCGGCAACGACGCCCCCCGTGCCCACCATCATCAGCGACTGTAATCCTTCATCAGTCAGCTCGCGCACGACGATGGCGATGGCCGTCACGGCGATGAGAGACCATACCAGTATTAGAGTGGACCAGCCTTCTTCCAGATTCAATCGCTCAAGCATAGCTTTTCTCTTCCCTGCCTTTCACGTACGGCAAATGCCCCGCCGAGTAACGAGCGCTGCAAGCGTTCATCTACATTTACATTATAAAATATGGTCGGCTTTGACGACAACGCCCCAACCCTCCGACTGCTGTACGATCAGACCCAGAGGCGGCCATTGTTAGACATCTCTAATCTTCAGAGTCTGAATGGTGACCATTTGGTGACGACGATGGCTCGCTCTGCTGGTGTATGAAGTAGATGTACCCGCCGCCCAGCATCAGGGTGAAAGCGAACCACTGGATAGCGTAGCCCAGGTGCGGCCCCTGCGATAGATCAATGTCCGGCTCCAGGCGATAGGGCAGCGATTGGTTGCCCTCCTCCGGCGTCTGCAGAACATAGACGGGCAGCACGTCGTACGGCAACTGCCGCTCAATCGCCTCCACGTCGATGCGGAACCACTCCTGCTGCGGTTCCTCCGGCGGCTGCACGTTGCGCGCCGTTTCTGTGCGCTGGATGACGCCGGTAACCGTGAGCGGCCCTGCCTCGTCAAAGGAGGACCAGTTGGAGGGGTCCATCTCCGCCTCCGGAATCCAGCCGCGGTCTACCAGCACCGCCTCCTCGCGCCCCTCGAGGCGCAGGGGCGCCACCAGGTGACCGCCCGCCGAGCCCTGATAATTCTTAGGTCGCACCAGAATCTGCTGGGAAAAATCAAACGCACCCCTGGCGCTCACGCGGCGGTCGGGCATCGCCGTCAGGTCCACCTCGCCGGGCGCAACGTCGTTCAGCAGCAGCGGGTCGGCCTCCAACTGCTGGCGCAACACAGCATTCGCCGCGCGCCGCTGCTCCAGGCGATCCAGCTGCCAGACGCCCAGGCGTACCATGACGCCCATTGCCACGAGCACCAGGAGCGTCACCCACCACCAGCGCCGGCTGACGAGCAGGGATAAGGTCTTGCGTAAAAAATGGATCATGTCCTTGTGCCCTGGCGGTTGTTGCGCCAGGCATTGACGGCAAAGACGACGACGAAAAGGGCCGCGCCCAGGCCGCCCATCAGCGTCCAGTTGACGCCGCCGGATGCGCTGGCTTCTATGGCGAACGCTGCCTCGCCGCTGCCCTGCGGCCCGTCGACCGCGATCTGCACCTCGTAGGCGCCCTCCGCCGGCACCTGCAAGTCGGCCTCGTAGAACAGTTTGTTCGCCGCCGCCTCGTTGCTGGCGCGGGCCGTGGTCAAAGGCTGCGTCGCGCCCTGCGCCACCAGCCGCACCTCCACCTCTGCGCCCAGAATCGGCGGGCCGGCCTCGCGCCCCTGGCCCGGTTCCGCCACGGCTATCGTCACGTGGAATTCGCCCGGCCTGGGCGGGTCAGGGTCGGTCCAGGCCGAGAGCATATAGGGGCCGGCGGGCTCGTTGACCAATTGTGGCGCGCCGCCGCCGTGGGCCGCCGCCCCCATGGGCGCGCCCAGCAGCAACAGAACCAGCAGCAGAAGCCACAGGGAATGGGTAGAAAAACGGAAAGTCATGAAAGGCAACTCAGCGGCGCTCCAGACCCGGGGCAGCCATCCGTTCGTCCGTCATCCAGCGCGAGGCGGGCAGCGGCGGTTTGCGCTCCTCTGTCTGCAGCCAGCGGGCAATCAGAATCAGGATGGCCATGATGTACATCATGCTCCCCGGCACCCACATAATCACGCCGCCCAGCGTCTGGTCGCCCAGCACGTCAATGCCCCACACGCGCGGCACGCCCAGATAATAGGTGTAGATGGGCTGTCCGGCGAAGGCGATGGCGATGCCCGTGAGCATGTTGGGGGGAATGGCGGCGATAACGTAGAGCACCTGCGCGGCGTGGGAGAATCGCTTGTGAATGCGCGGCGCGGCGCCCACGACGTGCCACCAGTAGAGGACGGCGGTGGCGAAAAAGGTGAAGTGCTCTACATCGTGGATAAAGTCATTGCGCAACGCGGCATTATAAGCGCCCGGATCGTGCCAGCCGAGCAGGAAGACGACGAAGGCCATCCACACCACGCCCGGCCCCGTCGCCGCCCGCAAATAGCGCCGTGAGCTAGATTTGCGGTGCAGCAGGCGCGACAGGAAGCGGCCCACGCGCCGGCGCGCTTCTGTGGGCAGCCCCCACAGCAAGAAGGGCATGGGATCGGCCAGCATCAACAGCGGCGCAGCCAGCATGATCAGCATCAGGTGCTGAATCATGTGCATGAAGAAGAACTGGCTGGCGAGCACGTCGATGGGCGACATCAGGGCCAGCGCCACCAGCAGCAGCGCGTTCCAATAGGCCGCCAGCCGCCAGCCGTTTGCCAGCCGGCTGGGCCGCCGGGCCACATGGCGCAACCGGCGCCATCCTCTGTAGTAGATGGCGCCGGCGAGAAGGAGCGGTATGATGATTTCTATGCGCCACTCCCAGGAACGGAGCACCGCTAGTGTGACAGGGTCCATGAATTGGTTGTTTGGTAGAGACATCCGATAGACATCCGATTTTTTGGAAAAATCGGATGTCTGTCTTTGCCAGTGTATTGGTCTACTCGTCCAGACCTATTCTAGCACCCGACGCACCCCAATACACCAATATACAAATACACTAATATACCCCCTACAGATGCACCGCCTGGCCGATGAGGTACAGGGCCGGATAGAAGAAGACCCACACAACGTCCACGTAGTGCCAGTAGATGGCTGTGGCTTCCACGCCCCAATGATCCTCGGCAGTGTAGGCTCCCTTGCGCCCGTTCCACCACACGATGAGGATGAGGATGACGCCGCTGAGCACGTGCAGCGCGTGCAGGCCGGTCATGCCGTAGAAAATAGCGCCGAACGCGCCATCGGTGGGCCGAATGTGGCCGCCCCACTCCAGGCCGACAACGCCGATGAGGAACAGGGTACCCAGGAAAGCCGTGAGCAAGAAGTAGCGCGAGAAGCGTTTGCGGTCACCGTTGGCCATTGCCGTCTCGCCCAGGGCCATGAACAGGCTGCTGACGAGCAGCACGCTGGTGGTCGCCAGGCCCAGTGCCTGATCCAGCTCAGGGCGCACCATGGCCCCCGTTGCAGGATCGCGCCACAGATAGAAGCGGGCCATCAACAGGCCGCCAAAGAGGAACAGCTCTGAGAAGCAGAAGAGCCACAGGCCCAGACGATTATTGCGCAGGCGTTGCGAATAGGGCAGCTCCAGCTCGTGTTCTTCGTGAAAATCGTGGCTGCCGGCAGTGGTAGCGCTCATTAATGTTCCTCCTCACGCCACAGGCGGTAAACGTGCATAAAGAAGTGGACAATCAGAGCCGCCTTGGCCAGAGCAATCAGGATGAGGAAGACGGCCGATCCCCACTGTGTGCTGACGTAGAACTCGGCAATGGTCAGGATCGCCAGCGCCACAAAAACGATATAAATACGGCGAAAGTCAGCCGCTTGTTTTGTCTCCACAGTTCAGTCTCCTTGCGAGTTGTGCGGCGAGAGCGCGGGCCCTCGCCGCTCTGATTCGCTCTTTGCTCAGTCGCCAGACACAGACGGCGCCATATTCACATACGTCGAATCCGCCAGCCCGTAGTCGTACGGATCGCCGATCACCTCGAACGGCTGGTCGTAATTGAATTCGGGCATGGGCGAGGCCACCTGCCACTCGGGCGAACGAGAGCGCCACGGGTTCTGGGCGGCGACGGGCGCGGTGCGCGCGCTGCTGATCAGGTTATAGAGCATGATCAGCACCGACCAGCCGATGATCAACCCGGAAATGGTGATCAGGGCGTGGGTGAAGTCGAGGCCCAGCGCCGGGTCGTAGTCCGCGATGCGGCGGCGCATGCCCATGAGCCCCACGCGCATCTGACCCAGGCTCATGAGCCAGAAGCCGGGCACCATGAGCCAGAAATGCACCTTGCCTAGCGTCTCGTTATACATTCGTCCGGTTATCTTAGGATACCAGTAGTAGATGGCGGCGAAGAAGGGGAAGATGAATCCGCCGAACATGGTGGCGTGGAAGTGACCCACAACCCAGTAGCTGTCGTGCAGATGCAGGTCGGTGGGCACGGTGCCCAGGATGGGGCCGGTGACGCCGCCGATGAGGAAGACGGAGATGGCCCCCAGCACGAACAACATCGGCGTGGGGAAACTTATCCTTCCGCCCCATAAGGTGCCGATCCAGCTAAAGAACTTCACCCCTGTGGGTACCGCGACCAACATGGTTGAGAACATGAAGGGCACGCGCAGGAATTCGGACATGCCCGAGGTGAACATATGGTGCGCCCACACCAGGAAGCCCACAAGGGCGATGGCCACGCTGGAAAGCGCGATCCACCTATAGCCGAAGAGCGGCTTGCGCGAGAACACGGGCAGCAGCTCGCTGATCACGCCCAGCCCGGGCAAGACGAAGACGTAAACGACGGGGTGCGAGTAGAACCAGAAGAGGTGCTGGTACAAAATTGGATCGCCCGGCGGAATGCCCGCAGCAGCCGTAGGGTCAAAGAAGCCCAGGCCGAACACGCGCTGGGTGGTGACCATCAGCAGCGACAGGCCCACCGTCTGCGTGGCGGTGAACTGGATGAGCGACGCCGCCACCGACCCCCAGACGAAGATGGGCATACGGAACAGGCTCATGCCCGGCGCGCGCATGGTGAGCACGGTGACGATGATATTGATGGCGCTGGCAATCGACGAGAAGCCGTTTATATAAAAGCCGAGCAAGAACAACTGGGTGCCCAGCGGGCCACGCACGCTCAGGGGCGGATAGGCCACCCAGCCGGTGTCCCAACCGCCGCCGATGAACATGGCGCCGATGAGCAACACGGCGCTGGGCACGCCGATCCAGTAGCTGAAGGCGTTGAGGCGGGGGAAAGCCATGTCCGGCGCGCCGATCATCATGGGCACCAGATAGTTGCCCATGGCGCCCACACCAAGCAGGATGCTGGCAATCATAATGATGCCGTGCGCGCTGAAGATGGTGTTGTAGGTGTCCATGGTCAGGAACTGCATGCCGGGCATGGACAGCTCCAGCCGGAAGATGATGGCCAGGAGGCCGCCAACCAGCAACACGATAATCGAGGTCACGCCGTACTGCAGGCCGATGACCTTGTGGTTGTAATCCACGCTGAAATAGCGCGTCCAGGAAGGTTTGCCCTCCGGCGGGCCGTGGCGCAGCGGCGTCTCTTTACCGACGGTCCACTTGAGCCAGTCGGTCAGAACACCGGCTGCCAGCAACGAGCCGAAGACGCCGACCAGCGCCCCCAACACCCAGGCCGGCTCCGGATCGGGCTCCAGGCCCATCACCTGCCGCAGACCGGCCACCAGGCCATAGCCGATGGCGGTGCCCACAATCTGGCCGATGAGGGCTCTGACAATTCCCAGAGATAAAATATTTAACATTATTGCGCTCCTTCTACCTTACTCATGCTTTACTCCCCCACAGCTTCCTGCTCGCTCAGGGCCTCTATGAACGCGATCAGCTCGGCCACGATGTCTACTTCGCCCCCGTGCTGCTCTTCCACCTGGGCAAATTGTTCTTCAAAGTTGGTGGGCATGGCTGCCGCAAACCCTTCCACAAGCTCTACGTTGGGCTCCAGGATGGACCGGCGCAGATACTCCTCGTCGGCGACCACCGTTTCGCCGCTCTGCAGCGGACGTTCGCTGCCGTAGAGGTTCTGCCAGCTGGGGCCCACCACGACGCTGCCGTCCAGGCTGTGGCAACTGTTACAGCCGAATTGCTCATACCAGACCTCGCCCCGTTCCTCTGGCGACAGTTCCAACACAGAGCCCGATTGTTCCGCAGTCCATGCCTCAAACTCACTCTGGGTCAGGACTTGCACGGGCGCCAGCATATAGGCATGTTGCGTGCCGCACATCTCGGCGCAGCGCACCGTGTATTCGCCGGTCTCTGTGGGCGTTATGCGCAACACGTCCACCTGCCCCGGCACCAGATCCTGCTTCACGCGAAACTCCGGCACCCAGAAGGAGTGCAACACGTCCAGCGCTTCCATCTCCAGGATCACCGTCTGATTCACGGGCAAGACCAGCTCGCTGGTGCGCATGTCGTCCAGGTCGGGGTATTCGAAGGCCCAGGACCACTGCTGGCCAAAGACGCGCACGACCATGGCGTCGTCCGGTCTTTCGGTGATGTCGCCCAACATTTGGGCGCCCCACACACCGAAGAAAATCACCAGCCCCAGAGGCACGATGGTCCAGGCGATTTCCAGGCCGGTGTGGCCGTGGAAATGGTCTCCGTCCTCCTCGTCGCCCGGCCGCTGGCGGAAGACGACCAGGCTATAAAGCATGAAGCCTACGACCAGCGCAAATAAAAACGCGATGAGGAAGAAATGCGCCTCGAAAAGCGTATCGATAGCGAGGGCCTCATCGCTGGCAGCCAGCGGCAGCTGGTAAATGGCCCTGAGCAGCACGTAAACGATTACGAACAGAACGGCAACAAGGGCGGTAACAGCAACAAAATGTTTACCATATCTCATGTGAGTTATTCCCGATGAACCTATGGCCTGGATAAGGATTATGAGGGGGCGCGCCAAATGATCTGGCCCCCTGGCCAAAACGTGTGCATTTTATCACAAGCAAAACGCTATGACAATCTCAGGTAGCGCCCGCCAATGGGTGTGTTCGTTGCCGCCTGCGCCAGAAAAGCAACAGGCCCAGAAGAGGTAAGAGAGACCCCAGCGCCGCCGCGCCCATCCACAACGGTCGCCACCGCCCGCCCGTACTCACCACCATGGGCGCCGGCCGTCCTTCGCCGGCAGCAGTGTGCAACTGGCGGCGCAGCTCCGCCCGGAACGAGGGGGGAACAGGCACCGGGACCAACGTCTGCTTCAGCTGCCAGGCCAGCGCCAGCATAGGACGTGCGCCGGGCGGCAGCGCCGGATACGAACGCAGAAGCCGGCCAACGCTCTCCTGCCCCTGATTCAACGCATCCGCGTGCGCGGACAGTAGATCCAGGAGCGCATCATTGCCCATATCTGTCATCTCCTTGGTAGCAACAGCAAACGATTTAAAGAAATCGTTTTACTCCAGCTCCTGCGGCATAGCCACCAGCCCCAGGGCGCCCGGTCCCAGGTTAATTGCCACGGCAATCGACATGTCCACGAGGAACTCCTCTGTGGCGTTCAGGTGGGCGCGCGCTTTTTCCAGCAAGGCCTTGCCGGCGTCCGGCTGCCCGGCGTGCATCACCGACAGGCTCACCGGTTGCTGGCCCACATCGTTCATCGCGGCGTCCAGCATATATTGCCGCGCCTTCTTGTAGGTGCGCACCTTGCTCGACTCTACAATCAGACCATCGTCCAAGGTCATGATCGGTTTAATGTTCAGCAACGTGGCCATCGCCGAGCGCAGGGAGCTGACCCGCCCGCCCTTGACCGCGTATTCCAGGCTGTCGATGAGAAAGTAGCAGCTGAAACGTTCGCGCATGCGCTCCAGGCGGGCCAGGATAGTCTGGATGCCCGCGCCGTCGCGGGCCATGCGCGCGGCCTCGATGACCATCATGCCCTGCACCGCAGAACCGGCCTGGGAATCGAAGAGGTGGAAGGTGGCTTTTCCTTCCAGAGTGCGGGCCGCAGCCACCGCCGAGGCATAGGTGCCGCTCAACTTTTCGCTGACCGTTATCGTCAGAATCTCCTTCACGCCCTGGTCAATCAGCTCGCCATAAGCCTGTTCGAACTGGTATGGCGTGGGCTGCGAGGTCTTGGGGAAATTGTGATCCCCGACCTCCTTCACCTTGGCATAGAAGGCGCTATGATCGATGTCTACACCGGACAGATATTCTTCTGTGCCAAACATGATGTTGACGGGGATGATGTAGATGTCTAATTCCTCACGCAAGAACGCCGGCACGTCTCCGGCATCATCCATCACGATATGCATATGCTCTCCTTCCTTCGGACCTGCTAACTAGGGACTCTGTTCGTTTGTCTGTCGCCGCCAGAAGGCGCGCAACAGATGTTGTCGCCTGTGGCGCCGGTGGGTCAAATCGTCGTGCAGTGCCTGCAGGGTGCGGTGATAAAGGGACTTAATAGCGCCCTCGCTGCGCCCCATGATTTCGCCGATCTCGACATTGCTCAACTGCTCCACGAATTTCAAGATGAGCAGTTCCTGGCGGTCGGCGGGCAGACGGTGGAACGCTTCGAGCAGCGCTTCCTTATCGTCCATCAGCTCGGCCGCTGCCTCCGGCCCATCCTGATCTACTCGCCAATAGGCCAATGCGTCCAGGGAAACCATCTGGTGCCGGCTGTTGTCGCGGTGCCAGTTGGCAACCAGATTGTGCGCGATGCGGTAGAGCCACGCCGAGAAGGCGTGTCCACGGTCTTCATACTCGGGCATGTGCTGCAGCGCGCGGAAAAAGACGCGGGCCGTCAGATCTTCCGCGTCACCACGGTTGCCTGTGCGGTAATACACGTAATTATAGATCTTGTCCACGTACTTCTCGTACAGCAGGCCAAAGGCGTCATTGTCCGTCCTGGCCTTTGCAATCAGTTCTGCTTCATCCATGCCGTTATTTTTTTACAATAACCCCCGGCATGTTAATTGAGTAAACACGCCACACAGCCAAAAGTTGCGCTTATGTTAGTAGGGGGCACACGAGATTACGATAAACGTTAGAGATGAGTATAACAAAACCGGTTTGACCTGCCACCTTCTTGACTGCTCAAGCTGCCCTGCGCTATTCTCATTGTGCTATGGCAGGAGGACCAACAGGTATGCGCAACGGAATCGACGGGATTGGCTGTGTCGGCCTCTTACTGTTACTGGCACTGGGCCTTTCCGCCCTGGGCATGCTGCTACGCACGCCCGACGAGGTGAGCGAGGCAGCCGAACCGGCGGCGGATGGGGCCATCGTGGAATTGGCCGCCGAAACAGCCACAGAGCCGCCGGCGGAGACGGCCACCGGCACGCTGGCGCCGCCCATCGTGTCCACCTCCACCTCATCGCCGACGCCGCTGGCCACGGCGACCAACACGACGACGCCCACGGCGAGCCCCACCAGCGGCCCCACGGCTACCCCGTCGAACACGCCGCCGCCCACAGACACGCCCACGGCGACCAAGCCGCCGCCCCTGCCCACGCCTATCGGCGCCTATAGCATGACGGTGCGCGCGCCGATCCTTATGTACCACTACATCAGCGAGCCGCCGGAAGACGCCGACGAGTACCGCACCGACCTCTCCGTGTCCCCGGAAAACTTCCGCCGGCAGATGCGTTATCTGGCCGACAACGGCTTCACGACCGTCAGCCTTTACGACCTGTCGCTGGCGGTGACGGCGCGCAAGGCGCTGCCCGAGAAACCGATCATTCTGACGTTTGACGACGGCTATCTGGACAACTACGAAAACGCTTTTCCCATCCTGCAGGAGTTTGGCTTCCATGGCACTTTCTTCATTGTCACCGAGTTCGTCGATCTGCAGCGGCCGGGCTACATGACGTGGCCCATGATTGAGGAGATGGCTGCCGCCGGCATGAGCATGGAGCCCCATTCCAAGACGCACGCCGACCTGTCGGACAAGCCGCGCGATACGCTGCTGTGGGAAATCCTGGGGTCGCGGGAGACGCTGGCGGCCCACGTGGGCTACACGCCGCGCTTCTTCTGCTATCCGGGCGGGCGCTATGACGAGGACACCATCGCTATTCTGCAGGAGCTTGATTTCTGGGGCGCGGTGACCACAGCCGGCGGCAAATGGCACGGCTTCGAGGACCGCTACGAGTGGTCGCGCCTGCGCATGCGCTACACGACGGACATGGCGCAGTTCAGGACGTTCGTGGAGCCAGCGCAGTAAAGAAGTGACAGGGAGGACCACGGAGAACTGCGAGAGGGAAGCAAATCACAACGCGCTCTCCGGGATTCTCTCCGTGGCCCTCCCCAGCCCGTCTTCGGGCCTTTCTCCGTGGCTCCCCGTGTCACGTTAGTTTCACCCGGCGAGCGCATTTCATCGACAGGAGGAACAGATAGTGAGCGACAACTTGCGGGGTAAAGTAGCCGTTGTGACGGGGGGCGCGGTGCGCGTGGGGCGCGCCATTGCGCTGGCGCTGGCCGACGCGGGGTGCGACCTATTGATCCACTATGGCCGCTCGCAGGAACCGGCGCAGCAGACAAAGGCCGACGCCGAGGCCAGCGGCGTGCGCGCCGTCACCCACGCCGCCGATCTGGCCGATCCTGCTGCGGTACAGGGTGTGATTCCCGCTGCCCTGGAGCAGTTGGGGCGCGTGGACATCCTCGTCAACAGCGCCGCCATCTTTCTGGAAGGCAATCTGGCAGCCACGAGCCTGGAGGATTGGGACAAACAGTTCGCCATCAATTTGCGCGCCCCGTTTTTGCTCAGCCAGGCGCTGGCCCAGCACACGCCCGCGGACGGCGAAGCGCAGATCATCAACGTGACCGACGCGCGCGTCTTTCGCCCCGCGCCCGACCACTTCGCCTATCGCCTCACCAAATCGGCGCTGGTCACCATGACGGAAACGCTGGCCCTGGACCTGGCTCCGCGCATCCGGGTGAACGCCGTAGCCCTGGGCGCCATCATGCCGCCGCCGGGCGAGGACGAGGCGTATCTACAGAAGCTGGCGCAGGAGCAGGTGCCGTTGCGCCGCGCGGGCAGCGCCGCCATCGTCGCCGATAACGTGCTGCACCTGGCGCGCCAGCGATTCGTGACGGGCGTCACGCTGAAGCTGGATGGGGGGCAATTTTTGTAGAACCATCTGACAGATGGTTTTACTTAAAAATCCGCCCCACCGTGCGCCGTACCAGGTTATTGGCGTTGTGATTCTGCTGCACGCGGTGCCAGGCGGGTGTGGGGGAAATAGGCGGGAACTCCCGGTGGGACGTCTTGCTGATCTGATATGCAAGATTCTCGATGGCGCGGGACATTGGATGGTCCGGCCGGGCGCTGGACAGCGGTTCTCCCTTGTTGATGGCCTGCACGCAGCGCGACCCTGCGTAAGGAAGCTGCACCGAAATCGAATGGTGCAGGGCGCGGTAAATGTCCATGGGGTCCAGGCCTTCCGCCTCAAAAGGCCGGTTCAGAACCAATTCCACACTATTCAGGTCATATCCCAGTTTGCTATACGTATCGATAGTCAGCGCCGCCGCGCGTAGAGCAGCCAGCTCTGGCGCCACCAGCAACAGGATGACGTCGGCGTGGTCCAGCATAGCCAGGGCAACATCGCTGAAGTCGTGAGGTAAGTCGACGACGATATAGTCGAAGGAAGGCTTGAGCATGTCCATGGCCCGCTCCACCATCTCGCGGCTGACCAGTTCGGCCTCACCTGGGCTATCGGGCGCGGCGATAAACTGCATGCCGTTCTTGTACTCGTATAGCAGACTGGACAGCAGATCGTCGTCGATCTCCTCCATCTGGTAGCCGGTGAGTGTGGCCCACGTGTGGCGCACGCGGCGGTCCAGGAAAAGGTTGACGTGGCCCGAAAGCATGGCCATGTCCAGCAACAGGGTGGGCGCGCCCCACAGCTCGCGCAGGGCCACCGCGGTATTCACGGCAATGGTTGTGGATCCAATGCCGCCGCGCAGGGAGTGCACGGCGATGACCCGCGCGTCGTTGCCCGCGGCAAAGCTCGCCGCTCCCCCGGTGCTCACCTGCGAGCGGCGAATAAGCGCCGCCAGCCGCGCGAGCAATTCCTCATTGGCAAATGGCTTGCTGAGGTAATCGTCAGCGCCGGCTTCGAAGGCGTCAACTTTTCCTTCCAGATCCGCTTCCGCAGTCAGAATGAGAATGGGGACACGGGCGAACTGCGCGTCGCGCCGGATACGCCGGACCACTTCATAGCCATCCATCTCCGGCATCATCTTGTCGATGACCAGCGCGTCTGGTTCGAAACGTTGTAGCTCCTTCAGGCCTTCAACGCCGCTCAGGGCAGTGCGTACTTCATAACCATGTTTGCGCAACGCCAATTGGATCAGCGTGCACATATCTGCATCGTCGTCAATTGCCAGAATTCGAGCCATCCTTGTTCCTTCCAGCAGGCGATCCTGCTGTACTCATTTAGCGGGCGTTGCAACGGCAGCAACGCCACAAATCACGATACGTTACCTGCGCTCGAGCAGAGCGTCAACCTTAAAGAGCGCCGGCCCATGCAACTCTAAGCCGGCCGGCCATCACTGGGACAGATCGGCGAAAACCACAATGCGCTGCGTTCCCACCAGATACGGATAACAGGAGATCAGAGTCAGCGTGGACCTGGACGTCGGCAGGGTGACCCACGTGTCGGTAGGCTCGACCACTACCGTTTCGCGCACGCGGTAGGTGTAGCGGCGACTTTCGCTGAAAATAGTTACTTCCTCTCCCGGTTGTAATTGATCCAGATCGCGGAAGATTTCGCCGTAAATATCGTTGTGAGCGGCGAGCACCAGATTGCCCGGCTGTCCCGGCGAAATCCTCTCGCCGAATTGCACCACGCCCAACTTGAGCCAATCCGGCCCATAATCCTGGTAGACGAAGCTGTCCACCTCAATGGCCGGAATATGAATGCGCCGCGCCTGTTCCAGCGCCTGCCCCCGCGCGCTCATCACCACCGACGTGCCCCACCCCAGGTCACCGCCAGACGCTGCGGGCGCCGCGGCGATGGGCGCTGGAGCAGTGGGCGCCGGTTGCGTCGGCTGTGGCGTCGACGTGGGAATGGGCGTGGGTAACGCGGGCGCCGGCAGCAGGCTGAGGGAAGCAAACATCCCTTCGTCCTGCCCCCCGCTCTGCGCCAACGTGTCAGTCAGCCGGCCGGGATCGGCGGCAGGCATTACCGTGGGCAGCATGCGGGCGTCCACGCGCTGCAGGGTGCGGTAGGTGTCGTTGAGCTCGCCCAGCGTCTGCCAGGCGGCGACCGCCGCGCCCACAAAAAGCACGACGGCGGTTACTTCCGCTGCCAGCAACAGCCGGTCGGCCAGGCGGCGGCGGGAGCGCCGCTTTCGGGCCCGGCCCGCCCTCTCGCCGGCCCTGCCGGCCGCCCTCTTGCCGGCCGCCTTCTTGCCGGCCGCACGCCGGGGGATGCGAGCCTGCTGCTTCGGCCTCTGCGCCGCAGCCGGGGTTTGCAGGCGGGCGGGCGGCGCGGGCCGTTCGCCGGCTGGCGGGGCGGGCTGTGGCGACTGCGGGGCAGCAGGGCCTCGCTCGTCAGCCATGAGACGCTCAGGTATGAGACGCTCAGGTATGAGACGCTCGCCAAGCACGAGGCGCAACAGTCGCAGCAGCAGGAACAGGATGGTTAGACCGGCGAGAAAGAAAAAGACCTGACGCAGATGAATGCGCCGTTTTCCCGTGCCAACCACAATGTCAGCGCTCTCAGCGGTGGTGGTCGCGTATTCTCTGTTCATAAGTGACCTCAATGTCTATCTGTCTCCGCGCCTGACGGGGCCGCGTTGGGGCGTCTGCCGCCGCGGCCATGGTGGCCAGTGCCTGGCCCGCGGCCCATGCCGCTTTGCTCTTGCGTAACGCCGGTTGCTCCGGCGGCGGCTGCGCCGCCTGCAGCGCCGCTTCAATCTGCTGCGCAGCCGTTAGCTCCCGGTGCAGATCCTGGCGCACGTTCCATAGCTTCAGCGCGCCGGCAAACAGCGCCGCCACCACCAGCAATTCGATGGCCAGCAACACACCTTTAACTGCTTTTGACCTGGACGAGGATCGACCGGGAGGGTCGTAGTGCGTAAGGTCGTCGTTGAACGCGTGATTCATCTGATTCTGATGGCGTCTGATCTGCTACTGGTTGCTGCAACCTCCCCGCTATGCCGGCACTCTATACACGCAAAGGCAGGAAGTTGCCAGAGGAGAGTGTCCCCTACTCCTTTCAATGATATCTGATTGAGATTACAGGATCTATTACAGTATGAGTGAAATCCTAGATAAAATGGGAGAAGGCGCATCTCGAGCGCGCCTCGCGCAGACTGCAGCCGAGGCGCGCCCAAAATACGCCTATCAATTGTCGGCAAACGGTCCTGTTTAGACCGTCGGTGGTTCGTCCGGACCTGCGTCGACGTCCGGCGCGTCCACCGGCCGGGGCGGTTCCGGCGGCGCGCTGCGCAGCTCGCTCACAAACCGTTCCGCCTCGCGACCGGCCACGTCGCGCGCGCCCAACCCAAAGGCCAGCGCCGCCGCCACGGCAATGGCGCCCAACGTCAGGCCAAAGGCCAGATTTACCGTCTGTTCAGCCACGCCCAATTGCTCCAGGGCGATGGCGCCGGCGAAAATGATCACCGCCCAGCGCGCCAGCGTGGCCATCAGCGAGGCGTTTCTACCGCCGCTGCCCAGCACCAGATCGCGCGCCAGGTTGGCCAGGTAGATGCCCAGGGCCAGGATCACAACGGCCAACAGCAGCCGCCCGCCAAAGACCAGGAATTCGGCGATGATGGTCGCCAGTAGTTCGAAGTCAAGCAGGTTGGCCGCTTCCATGGCGGCAAAAAGCATGATGGCCACCAGCACGAGGGTGCCCACGATGTCCGCCGGGGTGCGCGCTGTGGTTTCGGCCGTCAGCCGCGTCAGGCCCATGCGCGCCATCAGATCGTTGAAGCCCAGGCCCGCCAGCAGGTCGGCAACGATGTCTGCCACAACCCGCCCCACAAAATAGGCCAGGATCAGCAGCAGGGCCGCGCCGAAGAGCGCCGGGATGGCATTCAGCAACCGCTCCAGCATCACCGTCGCCGGCTCAGAGATGGCTGCGATCTGCAGCGCGTTGAGCGCGGCGATAATCGCCGGGAGCAGGATCAGGGCGTACACCAGCGTGCCGACCAGCTGGGACAGCGAAAGGTCCAGACCTATGCGCCGCGCCAGCCGCTCGGCTCCCAGACCGCGCGCCACTTGCGTCACCAGCCCGCGCAGGATGCGCGCCAGCAGGTAGCCCGCTGCCAGAATGATGATAGCGGCAATAAGACGCGGCAAGAAGGCCACGATGTCGGCGATGAGCTGGTTCAGGGGATCGGTTATGAAGGTCAGGCCCAACCGGCGGAAGAAGGCCACCAGCACGAAGAGCATGACCAGGTAAAATCCCAGCCGGCCCATAGCCCGTTCCACGCTTGGTTCCGCCTCAGGGTCGGTCTCCATGGCCCGCGCCAAACGGTTGTCAAGCGTTGTGCGGTTCAGCACGGCGATCACCACCCGCTCCACCAGCTTGGCCACGATGTAGCCAGCGATGAGAATGATCAGAGCGATCAGAAAGTTAACAATTCCCTCGCCCAACACGGGCACGAGGGGGGCGAATAATTGGTCAAAGAAATCCATTTGGTCCCTCCTTAACTCCTGTCTGTCAATATAGTTCCTGCCACCAAACCAATACAATGACTCCTTTCTAGCACTCTACTCGATATCACAAGGGCCCGACAACTATCCCGGTTACAGACACGGGTACAAAGCTAGATATAGATGGTCGCCGCAAAGCGTTAGCAGACGCCGCGCAAATTTTGCCGCGTGCAACTTTGTGGCGGGAACGCCGTATTGTATAATGATCCATGAGCCAGAGTCGCGACGTCTGTCCGCTCCTCTCTCATCCATTTGCAAAACAATTCATCCGCAAACAGCGCTGGAGGCATCCCGTGGCCCGCATTAACTCTATCTACCTTCGTCTATTGCTCATTGCCTCATTTTTCCTGTTGGGCCCGGCGCTGATTGGCCATGCCCAGGCGGGGCCGGCGACCGACCACGCCGGCGGGCCGCGCAACCGCATTGAGGTCGTGCTGCACGCCGACCGCGCCCCATCGCCCGGCGGCAGCGCCACGTTGACCCTCAGCGCCACGCCGCTGGTGGACGCCCCAGACCTGGTTGTGAACTGGGGTGTGCCCGCGGGCGTCACCCTATCGGGCAGCGCGCGCGAGAGCTTTGGCCCGGTCGCCGCCGGGCAAACGGTGCAGAGCCAGCGCCAGGCACACTTCCCGGCGGCGGGCGTCTTCAAGATATGGGCCGAAGGCTCCTTCGAGCTGACCCCGGATGCGCGCTTCGGCGCGTCCGGCGTGCTCTTCTTCACCGTCGACGCCCGCGGTTCCAGCGCTGCCGACAGAGATCCCGCAGCCCACAGCCCGATGCGCAGCACAATGGCTGCGGAAGTCACCAGCGCCCCGCTGCCCGCACACCCGGAACTGACCAGCGACGATCCCTGCTTCACCATCTCGGGGAGCGTGCGGCGCTGGGATCAGGCGCCTGCGCCCGGCGGTTATGACGCCCGTGTGCGCGTGCCCGTGCGCAACGCCTGGGTGGAAATCCGCGAATCGGATCCGCTGTTCGACGACCACATCGCCCATCTGGACACCGACGAGAACGGCGAATTCTCCCACTCTTTCTGCGACAACGACGGCTGGTTCGACAATGAGCTGGAAATCTACGTGCGCTTGCACTCTGTGCTCTTCGTGGACGACCAGCCGGTGGTCGCCGTCATCGACAGCTCGTGGATTGACGAGACATACAGATACGATACGCCAACGTGGACCTCTGAAGGCGGCTCGCACGAGTTCAACATCGTGCTGAATATGACACAGAGCGCGGTGTTCAACATTGCCGACGCCATCCTGGACGCCTGGAACGTTTGGCGCGACACCGGCGGCGCCTGGGAGGATAGTGATGTGTGGGAGCCGCGCCCCTTCGAAAGAACCGTCGAAGTGCACTGGGAACCGGGATATGGCGACGATGGCTCCTACTACAACCCCTTCTGGAAAGAAATCACCATCGCCGACGATCCCTCCGACCCCGACGAGTGGGACGACTCGGTCATCATTCACGAGTTCGGCCACATGGCCGACGACCTCTACAGCTGCGACGACAACCCCGGCGGCCCGCACTTCATCGGGTCCCTGGTGGACGATCCGGAACTGGCCTGGGGCGAAGGTTATCCCAATTACTTGCAGAGCATGGTGCGCAATATGACCGGCAAGCCCAACGCCAGCCGCTACCTGGACATCAACGGCAGCGGCAGCGGGGGCATCAACGTCGATCTGGAAGCGACGCAGCCACCCAACCTGGTCAGCGTGCTCTACGAATTCGCCATCGCCGGCGCGCTGTGGGACCTGTACGACACAGCCCCTGATGGGCAAGATACACTGGGCTACGGGCCGAACGGCATCCAGCGCGTCTACACCGGCGACACTTTCCAGTCGGTGGCCTACGGCTTCTTTGACGACGACTGCGACTTCGATACCTTCGCCCGCGCCTGGGTGCAGGACGGCCTGCCGGCGAACGCCGTGACCGCCGCCATCATCGCCCAGAACACGGGCTACACCCTGCCGCCGGCGGGCTCGGCCCCCATTACGGCGAGCGCGGACAGCGTAGACTTGCTGCAAAGCGTCTCCACCACGCCCCAGGGTCCCACAGACGGGGCCTGGTGGAATCAGGTGACGTACGTGCTGGACAACAGCCAGAGCATGACGGGCGCTAAATTCAGCGCGGCGAAGACGGTGCTGCTGGAGGCGATCAACGACCTGGGCCAGTTGCCGGAAGGCACGGAATTCCGGCTGGAGACGTTCAACCACAGCAGCACGACCAACAACCCTGTGTTTGCCGGCCAATTCTTCCCCGAGCGGCTCACCTCGACCGTTAATAACCTCTCCCCCGAGACAGCCACCGACAGCAACTGTCAGGTGAGCGCGCTGCGCGCCCTGGCCCAGGCCATTGAGGGGCAGGAGCAGGGCCACGTGTGGCTCTTCACCGATGGGGACACCTACCAGACGCCGTCCGTGGGCAATGTAACGCACATGCTCAATGAGCGCGGCATCCAGGCCTCCATGGCCCTTATGGGCGATTGCGCCGGATCGCTGAACGCCCTGTCGCCGGAGGAGCAGAAGCAGCTGCAAGGAGCCGCCAGACAGGCGCTGGGTCCGGTCGCCGAAGATGTGCCCGGCGGCGTGGTACCCTACCTGCTGACGGCGGTCAATAGCGGCGGGCAGTTCCTGTTCGTGGACGAGAGCCAGGTGGACAACGCCGCGGAGATTCTGCGGGCGCAGATCACGCACAGCGCCGGCGCGGGCGCGTGGAGCGACTACGTCAGCGACTTTCCCACTTATCGTTGGGACGAGCTGGCCAGTTGGGAATACGAGTGGATTGACGCCACTGGGGGCACCGATCATGGCGCGCCCAGCAGCGGCGGCTACGTAAATGTTCTCTTTCCGCTGATTAGCATCGATCCATTTATCGTCGATTCTTTCACTTACTACGACGAGTCATACGGCAGCGTACGCGCCTATCAGGACGGCTATCTCGTTTTCAACGGCAACACCTATGGCGCTTCCGTGTCCAACAACGTCTCAATTCCCAACGGTTCGCTCCCCAGCAACGCTCTGTACCCCTTCTGGGACGATCTGGAATGGCTAATCGTCTGCGCGGACGATGGGCCAGAGTGCAGCCACCGTGATTCCGGCATCTACTCCACCCAACACGGCGACTGGTTCGTAATCGAATACCATGATTTCTATCCTTCGTCGGGCACGTTCGGCTTCCTCTTTTTCGAGACGCTGCTGAACCTGAAAACCGGCGAGATCCGTTTCCAGTACAACTCCGTTCCCACCGACAGCGCCGGCGGGGCCACCATTGGCATTGAAGACCGGGTCCCCAATCGCGGCGTGCAGATAAGCTACAATGACGTGTCCGGCGCCTCCAGCGGCATGGGCTACAAGCTGCTGCCCGCGCCGGCGCAGCCCAGCAAGACGTACGAGGTGGCAGTGGACGCCGCCATGGACGGCGTGGGTTTCCTGCTCACCGGCTATAGCGGCAGCTTCGAACCGCTGGAAATCCGCACCCCCAGCGGCGCGCTCGTCGATTGCAATGACACGGCCAACGTGCTCTGTCTGGACCTGGGGCTGGTGCAATACGTACAAGCCGACGTGGACGGGCGCGTGGGCGACTGGCAGGCCACCGTGGAGGCCGGCCCCACAGGCGAGGGCACCTTCTCCTTCACCAGCATCGCCGCCAGCGCCCTCTCCGTGGAAGGGCGCAGCGACCACGGGCTGACCACGGCGTCCAACAGCGGCCTGCTCATCGACCTGGGCCAGCCGGTGGACGGCGACACGCTCAGCGGGCAGTTCGTGACGCCCACGGATGAGACGTTCGGCGGCAGCTTCACGTTATACGACGACGGCAATCACGGCGACGGCGTCGCCGGCGACGGTCTGTTCGGAGCCGATCCGTTCACCCCACCCGGCGCGGGCTCCGCCTATCTGCGCATCACAGGCCAGAAGGACGCGCAACAATTCTCGCGCATCGACCCCGTACCCTACCGCTTCCAACCCCTGCGTCTGGCGTCGATGGGCAACGGTTATAACGACGGCGGCACGACACAGATGTACTTCGAGCTGGAAAACCTGGATGAGCACGACCACTGCTACCTGATCGACAGCGCCGCGCCCGACGGCTGGACCGTGCTCGGCTTCGGCACCCAGTTCTGCGCAGACGCCGGCGAGACGATCATTCTGACGGCGTACGTGACCATGGGCAGCGCCAACAACACCCTGCCCAGCGGCACGGCGGGCCAGATTACGGTGACGGCGACGGAAATGGAAGAGGGCCTGATCAGCGCCACAGGCAGCACGACCCTGACCCGCGCCCGCCCTCCAGAGGAGATCGACATTCACAACCCCACCGATTACCTGCGGCCCGGCGGCGACGCAACGCAGTTGAGCTTCATGGTCACCGACGAGCAGGGCATGCCCGTGGCTAACGGCACCGAAGTGGCCCTGCGCGCCACGCTGGGCGACATCTCGCCCTCAGTGGCCAAAACCAGCGGCGGCTACTTCACGGCCACGTTCACCAGCGGCAGCGCCACGGGCGACGCGGTGGTCACAGCCGATTATGGCGCAGGGCTGGTCATGGCCGACACGGTCATTCCCATCCGCGAGCCGTTTGCCAGCCACATCGAGCTCAGCGTAGGCGCGCAGGCGCTGCCCGCCGGCGGCAGCACGACGCTGGAGGCGCTGGTCAGCGACCGCTGGGGCGATCCTGTGGCCAACGCGCCCGTGCGCATTGGCGTGGAGGGTGATGGGCAGTTCGGTTCGGTGGACGGGCAGGCAGTCGTGATGGGCCACACGGACGGCAGCGGGCGCTTCGCGGCTACCTTCGAAAGCGGCGCGCTGCCCGGACAGGCCGGCGTGCGCGCCGAACTGCTGGTACCCGACGGCAACGACTACCGCGCAGTTCACGACGACCGGAAGGAGATCGCCGTCGGCGCCCGCCTCTACCTCCCCACCATCCGCAGCGCGCCGTAGCCACGCCGCGACCGGTGTCATGCTGACGGGCCACCTGGTCGGGACGAAGCATCTGCCTGCGGCCTGTGCTTTGGCTCCACTTCGTGGCAGGCGACCCAGTGGCCGGGGCGGATTTCGCGCCATTCCGGCACCAGCTCGCGGCAGTGAGGCTGGGCCAGAGGGCAGCGCGTGTGGAAGCGGCAGCCGGCCGGCGGGTTGATGGGACTGGGCACGTCGCCCGTCAGCACCACCCGCTGGCGCCGGCGCGCCACGCGGGGGTCGGGCACCGGCACCGCCGAGAGCAGCGCCTGCGTGTAGGGGTGCAGAGGATTCTCGTACAGCTCGTCGCGCCCGGCCAACTCCACCAGGCGGCCCAGGTACATCACCGCCACGCGGTTGCAGATGTGGCGCACCATGCTCAGGTCGTGGGCGATGAACAGATAGGTCAGCCCAAACTGATGCTGTAAATCCTCCAGCAAATTGACCACCTGGGCCTGGATGGACACGTCCAGCGCCGAAATCGGCTCGTCGCAGACGATGAAGAGGGGGTCCGAGGCCAGGGCGCGGGCCACGCCGATGCGCTGGCGCTGCCCGCCGGAAAACTCGTGCGGGAAGCGGTTGATGTAACGGCTGCTGAGCCCCACCAGGTCCAGCAACTCCTTGACCCGCTCCGAGCGCTCTTTCTCGTTGCGTGCCAGCCCGTGCACGCGCAGCGGCTCGCCGACAATGGCGTTGACGGTCCAGCGCGGGTTGAGCGAGGCGAAGGGGTCCTGGAAAATCATCTGCGCCTTGCGCCGCACCTTCATCAACTCCTTGCCCTGCGCCTCCGTCACGTCGTGCCCGTCAATTTCCACCGTGCCCTCGGTCACGGGATAAAGGCCCAGGATGGTGCGACCCGCGGTCGTCTTGCCACAGCCGCTTTCGCCCACCAGCCCCAGCGTCTCGCCGGGATAGATGTCGAAAGAGATGCCATCGACAGCCTGGACCGCGCCCACTTTGCGCTGGATGACGAGGCCGCGTGTGATGGGAAAGTGCTTCTTTAGTTGCCGCACGCGCACCAGGGGGTCGCCGTTGTTCATTGAACTTCTCCCATCTCAACGTTGAGCCAGCAGGCCGCCTGCTGTTGTGAGGAAATCGGAATCAGGGATGGATCATTTTCCCAACAAACGTCCATGACCTCCTCGCAGCGCGGCGCGAAGGGGCAGCCGCGGAGCGGCGTTAGCAGGCTGGGCGGCGCGCCGGCGATGGACTTCAGACGGCCCGCCCGCCGCTGGTCCACGCGAGGCAGCGCCTCCAGCAAGGAGCGAGTGTAGGGGTGGCGCGGGCGTGTATAGAGGGTGTCCACGTCCGCCTCCTCCACAATGCGCCCGGCGTACATGACCATGACGCGGTCGGCCAGGCTGGCCACGACGCCCAGGTCGTGCGTGATCCAGATGAGGGCCATGCCCATCTTCTCGCGCACCTCGTGAATCAGCTCCACAATCTGGGCCTGGATGGTCACGTCCAGCGCCGTCGTGGGCTCGTCGGCGATGAGGATGGAAGGCGTGCAGGCCAGCATCATGGCGATCATCACCCGCTGGCGCATGCCGCCGGAGAATTGGTGCGGGTAGTTTGAGAGGCGGTTGGGCGCGTCGGGAATGCCCACCATCTCGAAGAGATCTACCGCGCGCCGGCGCGCCTGCTCGCGCTCCAAGCCCAGGTGCTGTTGCATGGCTTCTGTCATCTGCCGTTCGATGGAAAGCACGGGGTTGAGCGAGGTCATGGGGTCCTGGAAGATCATACCGATTTCCGGGCCGCGCACGCGCTCCAGTTCCTGTTCCGGCATCTGCAGCAGATCCTGCCCGCGGTAGAGGGCGCGACCGCTGACGATCTCGCCCGGCGGCTGCGGGATCAGCCCCAGGATGGACATCATGCTCACGCTCTTGCCGCTGCCGCTTTCGCCGACCACGGCCAGCACCTCCCCCTCGTCGAGGTGGTAGGAGATGTCGTTCACGGCGTGCACCGTGCCGTCGGGTGTGTTAAAGCGGACGCGCAGGTTGGTGACTTCCAGGAGTCGTGGCATAGGGTTGGTTGCAGGTTTCTGGTTGTAGGTTTCCGGTTGCAGGTTTTCAGGTTGCACGTTATTCGGCGCGGCTGCGCGGGTCCAGGGCGTCGCGCAGGCCGTCGCCTACGAAGTTGATGCTCAACACGGTGAACAAGATCAGCAGACCGGGGAAAATCCACAGCCAGGGAGCGGCCTCCAGATAATTGTACGCGCCATCGAGCATGTTGCCCCAGGTGGCTGTGGGCGGCTGCACGCCCAGGCCCAGGAAGCTGATGTACGCTTCGGCCAGGATGGCGTTGGCCACGCCCAGCGTGGCGGCGACGATGATGGGCGCGATGCTGTTGGGCAAAATGTGGCGGAAGATAATGTCGCTGGTGGGCGTGCCGATGGCCCGCGCCGCCATCACAAAATCGTTCTCCTTCAACGAAAGAAATTCAGCGCGCACGATGCGCGCCAGGTACATCCAGCTGGTCAGGGCAATAATGATGATGATTACGATCACGCTACCGCTGAAGGTGCGGCCCAACAGCGTGAGGTTGGGCACTTTGCCGCCGAAAAATTTGGCCATGACGATCAGAATGAACAACTGCGGAATGTTGAGCATGGCCTCGGTGAAACGCATCAGAATGCTGTCCAGCTTGCCGCCATAGTAACCGGCGACGGCTCCGATCAGAACGCCCAGGATTGTTTCCAGGATCACCGCCGCCAGGCCGATGATCAACGAAATCTGACCGCCATAGATGGTGCGCGCCAGGATGTCGCGGCCCACGGTGTCCGTGCCGAAGGGATGCGTCAGCGACGGCCCTTGCAGGCGCATGCTGGTGTTGGTGAGGTTGGCCTCGGCTTCGGAATAGATGAGCGCGCCGCCAAAGGAGTAAATAAAGAGCAGGACGAGCATGATCAGGCCGGCCATAGCCATTTTGTGCCGCCGGAAACGACGCCACGTCATTTCACGCAGCGTCAGCGGCGGCGCTTCCAATTGGGCCACGTCGGGCCGGGCTACCGAGACCTGAGCGTCGATGGTGCTCATGGCAATTTACTCATAGCGGATCCGCGGATCGAGCCAGGCGTATACGATGTCAGTGAGGATCTGGAAGAAGATCACAACCACGGAAATGAGCATAAGGATGCCCATGACCACGGGCACGTCGGAGCGCGAGACGTGATCCAGGAACAGGCGGCCCATCCCCGGCCAGGCGAAAATGCGCTCGGTGACCACCGCGCCGCCCAGCAGTAGGGGCAGATCGAGCCCGATGACGGTGACGATGGGCAGCGAGGCATTCTTCAGGGCGTGGACGCCGATCACGTACGCCTTGCGCAACCCTTTGGCCCGCGCGGTGCGGATGTAATCTTCGCTCATCACTTCCAGCATCGTGCTGCGAATATACCGGCTGTAAGCCGCGGTGCTGATCACGGCGATGCTCATCACCGGCAGCACCATATGCAGCGCCACCTGGCCCGGCGTCTTGCCCACCTGGGGGTCGAACATGCCCACTGTCGGCAAATGGGGCAGGCCCCAGCGCTTGAAGTTGACAGAGAAGATGTACATAGACATCAGAGCAACAAAGAAGATGGGCATAGAGTAACCGATGAAGCTCAGCGTGGTGATGACGTGATCGGTCAGCGAGTATTGTCGCAATGCGGAATAGACGCCGATAGCCAGGGCAAAGATGATGATCACCACCTCGGCGGCAACCATCAGGATCAGCGTGTTGGGCACCCGCTCCCAGATCACCTCCAGCGCCGGCTTGCCGCGATTGACCAGCGAGTCGCCGAAATCGCCACGCAGGATACCTTTGCGCGTCCCCGGCCGTTCCGGCACGCCGTCGCCATCGGCGTCAAACAGGGCCCAGTCGTTGCCCACCAGCCAGTAGATGTACTGCATGTACACCGGCTGGTCCAGGCCAAGCTGCCGCGTCAACCGCTCGCGGTCGGCGGGGCGCGTGGCGCGCCGCCCGCCCATCGTGGCCAGCGGATCGCCCATATTGAGCATCAGCACAAAGAGGATGACGCTGATGAAGAAGAGCAGGGGGATGCCCTGCAAAAGACGGCGAACGATGTATCGACTCACGCCTCTGTTTCTCCACAAAAGCAGAGAGGCAGGCGACGCCTGCCTCTCCACACTAGCTCATGAACTTACTGCGCGATGTCCCATTCGGCAATGCTGTAGAAGGGGCTGGGTCCGGACATCGGCCCTGGCTGCAGGCGCTCGCTGAAGGCCCAGATGTCGGGATCCTTCCACACGCCCAGCCAGTAAACCTCGTCGAACATATGCCGCGTTATCTCGTGGAACGTGGCTGTGCGTTCCTCGACATCGGTCTGGCTGGCCTGTTGTCTGAACAGGGCGTCCAGCTCCTCGTCGCAGATGCGCTGCCAGTTGCCGCCGTCCTGATAATCCTCGGTGGGAATCTCGCTGCACAACCAGTAATAGTGGTCAGGATCAGGGTAGAATGGGGCATCGGACCACTGGAAAATATCCAGTTCGCCTGTCGCCGCAGGGCCGCCCTCGGCGACGCCGGCAAAGAAGATATCGGCGTCATAGTTGATGATGTCCAATCCCACGCCGACGTCGGCCAGTTGTTGCTGGGCTACCGCCTGCGCATCCTGGCGAATCTCGCGCGTCGTCGTGCCGTGCAGCAGCACCAGTTCCACGCCGTCCTTGTCGCGGGTGCCGTCGTCGTTGCTGTCCACCCAACCGGCCTCATCCAGCAACTCGCGGGCGCGGTCCGGGTCGTAAGGATACGGTTCAATAGAGGGATCGACGTATGGCGTATCATCCCACAGGGTGGCGGCCACTTCCGTCTCGCCCAACAAGAGGTCGTTCACCAGGGCGAAACGGTCGAAGGCATGGGCCAGCGCCTGCCGCACGAGCACGTCCTTCAGCGCCGGGTGGCCCTCGTCGCCCAGGTAGGGGAACCAGCCCTCGGCGTAACCCGACGGCACGGCTGCCACCTCTACCCCGGCGTCTTCCAGCATGGGGATGTCAGAGTAAGCGATGAAGGTGCCCAGGTCGCCCTCGGCGTTACGCAGCGCGGCGATTTGCGAGGCGTCGTCGGGGACGAAACGGATGAAGATTTCGTCGATGATCGGCGCTTCGCCGTAGTAGTTGTCGTTGCGCACGAAACGCGCAAAGCTACCCGACTCCCACTCGGCAAATGTATAGGGACCCGCGCCCACGGTGGGGGCCAGGTTCCAATCGGCTGAATCCAGCGTGCCCTCGGCTTCGTACACTGGGCCCAGCACGTGTTCGGGCAGCACGAAGCGCCAGAAATAAGCCTGCCAGGGGGCGAAGGGCTCCTCAAATTCCATCACCACGGTCCGATCGTCCGGCGCGGAGGCGTCGGCGACGAGATCGTAGGGATAGGTAGAGGTGACGGCGTTCCCTGGATCGACCACCATTTCATAGGTAAAGATGAAGTCGTCGGCCGTGATCGGCTCGCCGTCAGACCACACGATATCATCCCGTAAATTAAACGTAATCGTCGTTCCATCCTCGGAGATACCGCCGTTGTCCACGCTGGGAACTTCGGAAAGCAGCACGGGGACCACGTTCAAATCGGCGTCAAAGTCCCACCCGGCTGCATTCCATATCTGCAGCGTGATGGTCGAGAACCACATCGACGTGTACAGTGGGTTCAGGGAGTCAAATTCTTGTGTGAAGATGAACGTGGCCACTTTGCGCTCACCCTCTGTGCCTGCGTCATCTTCCGCCGGCTCCTCCGGTTCCTCAACCACCGGCTCCTCCGGCTCGTCAACAGGCTCCTCAACCACCGGCTCCTCTTGCGTGGTGTCCGGCTCCCCATCGTCTGCCGCCGGCTGCGACTGGCAGGCAACCATCAACAACCCCAAGACCAACAATAGCGAAAGCAACGTCAGCTTACGCATCTTTCCTGACATTTTCTCCTCCTGGCTCACCATTTAATACGGGAAAATCAGTTATCCTCCACCACCTTCACTGGTATGGCGCAACCACCTCCTTTCTAGGGTGAACGTTACACTTCTGTAGTTGGGAGAGATGTGTGACACGATGCGACAAAAGGCATTGTTCGCACTGGATGAATTGGCGGTGATTTTACAGCTTGACATAGCCTGTGTCAAAATGTAGCAAAGTCTGGCGGGCGCGATTGCTCGACAGACGCCTCGGCAACCTGCTACAATGATTTTCGTCGCGTGTTTCTCAACCGATTCATCACATTTATGCCAGGGCGCGCCCTGGTCACAAAGGAAGACTCCTCGTGGCACCAACACGCAAGGTCCTCACGATCACCATCTTTTTGTTGACCTCCCTGCTCGCCGCCCACACCTCTCTCTCCGCCGGGAAAAGCGCCACGAGTGATGCGGCTTCCGTTCCCCTGCGCCTGGCAACCGGCGTCTTCGATCCACTATTCGAATCACCGCCGCCGACCGGCCCGTTGTTCGTGGAACGCGGCGGCTCGCCCTCTGCTAATTACATCGTGCAGTTCCACGGCCC